>CAWVZX010000138.1:0-3373 GCA_963934755.1 uncultured Arcobacteraceae bacterium
CACATGATGATATAATGATGGTGCTTTAATTCCAGATTTTTCTGCGAATGCTCTTGTTGTTAATCCTCTGTTTTGGATTGCTCTAATAAGTAAATTTCCTGGTTGAGTTTTTGTATGATCTAAAGGAACAAATTTTGAAGTATTAAATGCTTGAACAAACTCATTGTACATTGTTCCTCTTGCTTGATAATTTTTTTTTCTATCAATAATTTCTAATGATCTTTTAAATACAGCTCCTTCTTCTCCATATAAATGAAGTCTTTTTCTTTCTTTTTCTGATTGATTAACTTTTAATTTATAAGAAAATAAAACATCTGCCATTGGAGTTCCAAGTAATCCTTTTGGTGCAGTTCTTACGATTGCGTAATCTTGAAGTTCAGAAACTGTTTTCCAATCTCCTAGTTGTTTCTCTTCAATTTTATCAGTTTTGAAACTATTCATAATAAAGTCTTATATAAGTATTCAACCTGGAAAAGTAAAGGAGTTTATCCAAATCGCATAAACTTTGTTGACAAACTATCTGGGGAAATTATAGAGTTTTTATGGCTAGAAATGAGCAATATCCAGGAGTTTTAAAGACACCTTACTCAATATGGCATAGAAACCAACATAATGGCATTGCATATAGTGATATTGATAAAATTTCACAATGTCCAGCATGTGGAAAAGCCTTATTTTTAGCTGATTTAATCTTCAATGCTAATAACCAATATAAAACAAAACCTTTTTATACAAAGAGGATTTATTTAGAAATTTCAACAGCTCTGCAAATACCTTTTTTTGAGCTCTATTATACAACTGTCGGTAAAGCAGATAATGGTCCATTAGAGAGCCTCTCTGTTCGAAGAATAGCTCCATCTAAAGGAGAGCTACAACACATCGATTTAGATAAGTGGTTACAGTATTTAGAATTTAAGGTCCAGGAACACATCAAAGTTTGCCAATCAGCTGACTACCTACTCAAAAGAGTTACAGAAGAAAACGAACACAATAAAAATTTTACAAGGAGGAATGACTATGTCGAAATTTTACTTAACAGATCCTAATATTATTAATGCAGCATTGACTGATAAAGAATTTAGAATTTATCACTACTGCTGTTCAAACTATAATGTTCAAAAAAGATCTGCCTATATTAGAATTGTAGATATAGCTGGTCTATTCCAATTAACTAAAAAAGAAGTTGAAGAGCTGCTAATTAAATTAAGCCAAATTAAGGTCAACGATTTGCCATTAATAAGTATGAAACAAGAGAAGTTTATTTCTTTTGATATGCCAAGCCATAAAAAATTTATTGAAGGTATAGGATTTAAAAAATATTCCAATCAAGGCTTTAGAACTTTAAATGGTCATTTCAAACAGATCCAGGAAGCTGAACAAAATATAGTTAGAAATTATTTATATCCAGGATTGGACCAATGGGAACTCCTGGAGAAGTTAGAAGGTTTGCCAACAGAAGAGTTTAAAAAAGTTAAACCAGAGCAATTACAATATCCTTGGATCTTAAAAAAATGTCAAAGATAGAACATGAGATAAACCAATATTTATATGTAAGAAGTAACATTATTAATATTCTTGCAGATGCTGCTATTGCAGAAAGATTTATAAGAGCTCCATCAAATAGAAGATGTCCTAGTATGTATCAGTTGCTTGAAACTTATTATGATAAAAAAGACTGGGGTTATCATGTTGAGCCTTCTTTAAAATTAAGAGGTACTCCAAGACAAATGCAAAATTATGATACAGCAATAGATTTACTTTTGTTAATTGATACAGATATTTCTGAAGATCCAGTATTGATGCGTAAGATCTCTTGGATGAGAGCTAATAGAAATAAATGGACAGTCATTGGAAAGTATTTTGGTATTCATAGAACAAGTGTAAAGAGAATGTATGACAAAGTATTAGATAAGCTATCAAATAAAATTATTACACAAAGTGTTGACATACTAATCAAAAAGTTTAGTTAATTAACTTATCCTCAAATATTTTTTATAAAATAAATCACATCAGATAAAATATTAAAACATCATAGTTGCAAAGTTATCTGTGAGCTGTAAAATAATAGTAACTGCTTTCAAACAGAATAATAGAAACTGTTGGAACTATTTTTTTTTCTCTTTTTTTTTTCATACAGATAATAACTACAATGAAATTCAAACTGCCTTGCGAAACATTGACGAAACAAGGTAAGCGACCTTGTAGAGCTCCTGGAATAGTAATGAAGAATGGAAGAATAAGATGCAAAGTACATGGCGGTTATTCTACTGGACCTAAAACAAAAGAAGGCAAAGCAAGGTCTGCCAACAATATTATTAAATATAATGACCAAAGAGCTAGTAATAAACGACAAATTAACGAACAAGATTTGTAACGAATTAATGAATGGTATTCCTCTTGCTAGACTTGCAAGACAAAAGGATATGCCAAGCTTAACCAGAATTTACAAAGAGATTACAAACAACAAATCCTTTCTTGCTAAAATAAATGAAGCAAGACGTATTGGTGCACAAACTTATATAGAAAATGCAATGGATGAGTTGGAACATGCTGACAATCGAAACATAATGATTGTTAGAGAGAAGGTAGGATTAGCCAAGTGGTTAGCTTCAAAGTTAATTCCAGTTTATGGAGATAGACAAGAAGTTAAGACTGATACAACGATTGAGATCAAGTGGAATACTAATGACAAGAATGTTGTTGATGTAACTCCAGATGATGTAGAGATCGGTATTATAAAGGACAAGTAAAGTTACCTCTTGCGTCATGAGGTTTGGTTATAAGAAAGTAATTCACTTATATTCACTACCTTGTTTAAATTAATTAATGATTAGTAGCTAGAGTAGTTGACTGTCCATCAATTATTAATGTTATTTCCTGGAAAAGCTTTTTAGTTTCCGCAGAAATAGACCACACCACAAAAATGGTGCTGCGTATTTAATACATATAATCATAGGTAAGACACTTACACACATTTAGATGACCAAAAAGATTAAAGATAAATATAAAAATGTATCGGCTTATAGCTTCACTACTTACAATAATGAATTAGTAGTTAGCTTTGATGGCTTTGAAGATCAAAAAGATATTATAGAATTTGCTGACTTTGTATTTGCAAGAATTAAGATGAGATATTGGCATACTGATAAGGTTCCAACTTTTCACTAATGCAAGTTACAATACCTTATACTCCAAGGAAGGCTCAAGCCTATATCCATGACCAACTAGATAAGTTTAGATATAGCTTACTCTGTTGTCATAGGAGGTTTGGCAAAACTGTTTTGTGTATTAATCATTTAATCAAAGCAGCGATGACAAGTAAAAATCATCAACCAAGGTATGCCTATATAGCTCCGACTTATAGCCAGGCAAA
>CAWVZX010000139.1:0-3346 GCA_963934755.1 uncultured Arcobacteraceae bacterium
ATCATCTTTTAGTGGCAAATCAATAATAGCAACATAAAATCGTCCCATAGTTTTATCTTCAAGTTGTTTAGACAAAGCAACATGAGCTTCATTTGTTTTGGCAACAACTAACAGGCCGCTTGTACCTTTATCAATTCTATGCACAATACCATGTCTTTCTTCCCCACTAATTGTTGATAAAGATATATTTTTTTTCTTGAGCCAATCTACAAGTGTTGCTTCTTTAACAGAAGGAGCACCATGAATTATAACACCCGATGGCTTATTGATAACCATAAAAGATTCATCTTCATATATTACTTCAATATCAAAATCAACTTCTAATGCTTCTTCTTTAACCATAGTAGGTAAAGCAACAGATACTATTTGACCTATATGAAGTTTTAATCCACTTTTAGCTTTTTTCTTATTTTTAATGCTAACAAAACCTTTTGTTATTAGTTGTTCTACTTGATTTCTTGTTTCATTTAATTTTTCACTTAAAAATACATCTAGTCTAATCTCTTTATCTGCTGTAAACTTTTTATTATTCATTTTTAGGTATCATTCTTTCATGGTATATTTTTTTGACAAACGCATAATTTCACATTTTAATTTTGAGTTGATTATACTTGTATTACTATTGGCTTTCTTATCACATTTTTTAATTTATGAAACAAATGTAATTTTAGCACAGAAACAATTAATATATTTTTCCTTATCTTTACTCGCCTTTATACTAACATTTATTATACCATTTAGAAGTTTAAAACAATTTATACCCTTTGTTTATTGGTGTGGTATATTTCTCCTACTATTTGTTGAATTCTTTGGTGTAACAAAACTTGGAGCTACAAGATGGCTTGATATTCCATTTACAAATATGACAATTCAACCATCAGAATTATTTAAACCTGCTTTTTTGCTTATGATGGGATTTTTAGTATCAAATAATCCACCCCCAAAAGAAGGCTATCATCTTAAAGATTTTTCGTATTTCTCATTTTTTATATTATTACCATTTCTCTTAATTGCAAAAGAACCAGATTTAGGTACGGCATTAGTACTCTTAATAATGGGTTATGGCATATTGTTTCTAGTAGGAATAAACTGGAAAATTATTGCAACAATATTATTAGTACTAACTTTTTCCTCTCCAGTTATATATACATACCTCATTAAAGATTATCAAAAAAAAAGAATTCATGATTTTATAAGTGCAAAACCAAGTTATCATCTAAAACAATCCTTGATTGCTATAGGTTCAGGTGGAATATTAGGAAAAAATAAAGAAAACGCAACACAAACAAATTTAAAATTTCTACCTATTGCGACAAGTGATTTTATATTTGCATCTTTTGTTGAAAGATATGGATTTGTAGGTTCTGTAGGACTTATTATTTTATACTTATTACTTATTATTCACTTACTCTTAATACATAGTCATTTTCAAAAAGATTATATGATTAGTGTATTTGCAGGTGGGCTAGGTTTGCTCTTATTTTTAAATATGAGTGTGAATATTTTAATGGTTATAGGGTTTGCACCTGTTGTAGGACTTCCATTACCTTTATTTAGTTATGGAGGAAGTTCTTTTATAAATTTTATAATTTTATTTGCCATTTTGGAAAATCTTATTGCATTTAGATTTATGGATGGCTACAGCTTTAATAGAAAACTGTAATTTCATATAGTTCATTCAGTATTATTTGGATAATATATTATTATGAATACAGTAGAAATAGTAAATATCTTAGTAATAAACTCAAAAGTGAGGATAAAAGTTGAATAAAAACATAACATTTCATATCAATAATGAAGCTTATACTATAGATATGGGAATAGATACCAATAATCATTTAAGAGATGGTTTAGAAAAATTTTTAACGACTGATAAAAACCTTGATACTTCTGAGTTATTACTTGCATATTTACGAAAATCTCAAGAGTTAGTGAGTCTAGAAAATGAAATACAAGAAGAAATCAAAAAAATTCCTTCTTTAAAAAAGTTTACTCCTTAAAGTACTTTCTATCTTTTTATAATCATGCATATAGAAAACCACTAAGTCCCAAAACTTTTTAGAATGGTTTTTTTCTGCTATATGACACAATTCATGCAATACAACATACTCTATAGCTTTTTTGTCAAATTGTAAAAGTTTATAGTTAATTGATATATTATTTATACCACTACAGCTTCCCCATCGCCCCTTTGCGTATCGATATCCTATCTTATTTGGGAAAAATTGCGTTTTATATGTCCACTCATCAAATATAGGATCTATAATTCTTTCAGCATTAAACTTATAAAAAACTTTTAACCCCTCTATAAAGTCGTCATAAGCAGAACATTCTTCATTATATTCAACTAAAAAAACCTCATCGCTAAATGTAAACTTTACATTTTTCATACTTGTATTTATTTTTAGATTCATAGGATAATTAACACCTAAAAAGGGAACTACTCCACCACTTATAAAATCAAAACTATTTTTAGATGGTAGCTTTTGAATAGACCTTAAAATCCAATCTTTATATTCATACACAATCTCTTTTAATTTATGGGATTGAAATTTGAGTGGTGTTTTTATGATAATTTCATTTTTATTTTCTAGTGCTAAACTAATTCTTTTTATTTTTTTATTCGTTCTATGAACTAGAGAGAAAGTATAATTATCTAAAGTAATTTGATGTGGCATTTTTCAACTCTCTATAAATTTCTGTAATATCACTACTATACACTCTTGTTTCACCTATTGTAGTAATAAAGTTTGTGTCACCTTCCCATCTAGGAACTAAATGCAAGTGTAAATGTTCAGCAATTCCTGCTCCAGCTGCCTTACCAAGATTCATCCCAATATTTACACCTTGAGCATTTAAAACTTTTTTTAACATCTTTACAGCCTTTTGTGTATATAAAGAAATTTTAGCAAATACCTTTTCGTCTAAATCTTCTAAATTTGCTATATGTATATTTGGTATAATCATAATATGGCCAGGACTATATGGATATTTATTCATCACTATAAAAAAATCATCTTCTCTATGTAATATTCCTAATTTTTCATCATCATTTAAAGTATCAGCTGCATGACAAAAAACACAAGCTTTAATTTTCTGAGCATCAGTTCTTATATAGTCAGTTCTCCATGGAGCATATAACCTATCCATTACCTACCTTTAATACTTTATTATTTAGTATCTTTATTTTATTATCTTTTGACTTAATCTTACATGGCTGTTATCATTTGTTTTGATTGATATATAATATATTAAATCCTTATTTGTAATATTTATACTGAATCTTTCATCTTGCCAGTTATTTTTATATTCATCTATTTCTAAATCATTATGATTTTTAATGTAA
>CAWVZX010000140.1:0-3339 GCA_963934755.1 uncultured Arcobacteraceae bacterium
TTATCCATTTCAGAAGTATTCAGGTTTAGTCAAAACCTCTCCAATTTTAGCAGTGGTTATGGGAATTTTTCTATTGAGTTTAGCTGGGATTCCACCGTTTAGCTTGTTTTGGGCTAAGATGTTTTTACTAAGCGCCACTATAAATGCAGGATATATTCTACTAGCAGTTATCATGGCTTTAAACTCGGCTATTGCAGTTTATTACTATTTGAAGTTAATTGTTTATATGTTCTTAAAAGACCCAATAAAAGATGATACAATACTTATAATGAGAAATACAAATAGAACATTTTTTACACTCATAGGTTTAACAGTATTTCTAACACTTACTTCTGTATTTTATATAGATTCATTATTAGAAATTATAAGCACCTATGTTCAAATAAGTCGCTACTAGTCACTTAATGAGATTTTAATAGTAATTCTATTAAAATCTCATTCTAATTATAAGATAAGCAGTGAGAATATAGAATATATTTTGACTGCTTCTCTTAGACCTTTACAATTGTACTTAAAGGCAACTCCCCAGGGTAGGAATACAGCAAGGAACTTTTTTTTATAGTGTGTTTAGGTATCTGGGAGGAGTACTTATGTACCCTCTAACACAATCCAACAAAGCCCACAACTAAAGCACTCACAAAGAATTAAAACGATATGATAGTCTAACTTAATCTAATACATAGTAACACCATACGAGTATAATATGTTACTTTATATGTTACTACTACTTTTTTAGTAACAAATGTAGTAACAATCGTAGTAACAAAATATTGATTAACCATTATAAATAGGGGCTTTAAATGAATAATCTTAAAGATATAACAATCAGTTAATCAAAAACATTTAAAAGAAATATCTAAAGTAAATTTTGATATTTCTAACTTACCAAAAGAAAAAAAATCTTTTCAAATTAAATTTATACCAATAGGTATTTATTTTTCTTAGATTAAAAACATCATACATGGTAATCTTACATAATCTAAATTACAGTTAACGGTATTTAGAGAATATCATCAAATTCAAATTATACAGATGATATTTATTTGATAGCTATTAAATCCTATCTGCTTAAAGGTATAAAGTAGGGAAGATTTTAGAATGTGTAAAGAACAAAAAAAGGTACAAACAAAAAAATATTATCGAGCAAACGAATTAAAAGAGCTTTTAGCTATCGGACTCAGTACAGTATGGCTATATGCTCAACAAAAACGGATAACTCCAATTAAATTAAGTCCAAGAGTAACAGTTTTTTCTATAGATGAAATAAACAAAGTATTTAACTTAAATAGTGAGGTGTAATATGCGAACTGCAATTATAACAACACTAAAAGCATTATACGATAAAAAAGAGGTAACAGCAAATAAAAGTTTAGAGTGTGATACTACTAGAATAACAAATGAAATTTCAACTTTACGAAATTATTTTGAAATAGATATTATTACAGATAGAATCACTACTAAAAATAAAAAATGGTATGGTAGCTATAGATTAGTAAGAACTGATGAAAATATGCAAAAGGTTAAAAAGATACTTAATCTATATAGTAGTAAAAAATAAGCTAAAAGTTACTTTAAGCTTTGAAAATATACCCCTTACAATAAGTATCAAGGTAGTCTAAGGCTTGATACTTATATGAGGTGGCATATCTTGGGTAAGTCTTTATATAATGGTACTTGATGAGGTATATTATATAAAGGCTTAAGTTGAGTGTTTCTTAATATGGAGGTAAAAAGTATATGAATGTATTAAAAGATTTAGAAGAATTTATCAAAGAATTTAATCAAAACAACGATGAATATTTTGAGATAGATAGTATAAGAATAAATTTTAATAAACAACACAAAAAAAATAAATTGGAAGATTTAGGGAATTGGAAGAAAATAAATACTAATGATAAAAAGATAATGGATAAGCTAAAAAAAGACTTGATGAAAATGAAGTTACAAGTGCCTTTCAATTGGAAAATTACAATATTTACTATTACAACAGTAATAAGGATAAACCAAAATATCGTTTAGCTACGATGGTAATATTTGGGATGAAACAATATCACAAAGCACTTTGATAGAAGATTAAAAGCTTATACAGATACACACTACATAAACGATACTAATATCTTAATGATGGATAAGGTAACAATTTATAACAAAGCATTTAAAAATGGATTAGATGGTGTTTTATGGAGGTTGGAAGCTACTATTTCAATTCCAAATATAAGATGTTTAGCTTTACCACTTCAAGAATTTAAACAAATTACAGATATTTCAAAAGGTATACTATGACTAAAGAACAGATAGAAAAAAAGATAAAAGAAATTTTAGCAAAAGATAAAAGATTTATAGGTGCAAGTATGAAGATAAACTATACAAATAAAATCAAGAAGTAGTGTTAATACCCTTAAAAAATTCATTTATATCAACATTTAGTATTTTTGATATTTTTATAATATGTTCTAAATTAAAATGTTTACCTTGTTTATTATTTTCAGCATTGGTATAAAATGTTGCTGTAGTAAATCCCATAGATAAAGATACTTGTTCTTGTGTAAGATTTTTTGATAGCCTAATAGCTTTAATGCTATTCGATATCTTTAAATATTCTTCTTCTGTTTCATCATCTGCTATTTCGGAATATAATCTCATATAATATAACCTATAAGTTAAGTTTTATATTAGAAGTATGGAGATATAATCAATTTAGGCTAATAACCTTAGGGTTATATTAGTAAATTTAAGGAGTTATAAAATGAAAGTATTAGGAATAATTTCAATGATTTTTGCAATAGTGGCAATATTTGTACCAATAGTAGGTGCTTATTTAACAATTGTGTGTGGATTGTTAGCTGCATTTTCAGCTGGAGAAGGAATAACATTTGGATTAGTTGCAATAGGAATAAATATTTTAAATATTATCTTTTTATCTCCATCTTTATGGGTTATGGCTGGGATGTCTGACGTAGATAATGATATTCTTTTAGGAATGGGAATAGTTTTTATTGGGGTGCAAATTATAGCTTTAATTGTTCTTTTTTGGATACATAAGAGTTGGAAAAAGAAACAGCTATTACCATCAAAGTAGATTTTTCTAAACTATGTACATATACCAAAGGAAATCAAAAATGAAAAAAATATTATTATTAATGTATATTAGTATCTCTTTAGTAAATGCTAATGACTTAATTCATCCATTGGATTTTAAAGATACAAAAGCAGCAAAAGAAAAAGTAATGCAATTTATTGTAAATGGTGTAAAAGAAACATATACTAAAATAGGAATGGGAAGTCCCTCAATGCTAAGAATGATGGAAAAAGAAGAGTTATCATCATTTAAAAAATTAA
>CAWVZX010000141.1:0-3295 GCA_963934755.1 uncultured Arcobacteraceae bacterium
TTACAATATCTCCACTACTTGTATATTCTAAAGCTGTACCTTTGTACTGAATTTTTGATAAATTTTTTGAAGCTATATAGTCAAAGTCATTTTCTTTTTGTTTTAATTTACTTATTTGAAGTAATTTTATTTTTTCTAACGCGTCTTTAGTGATATTAGGATCTTTTAATAATCTATTAAGATAATGTAAGGCAAGTTTATATTCTGTTTTTAAACAGCTTATTTCTATAACAAATGTTTCAAATCCTGTAGAAGTGTAAATAGAAATAGCATTATTTTCTAAATCTCTTGCATAATTTATGGCACCATCTTTTTTTGTACCTTCATTGAGTATTTTCGCTGTTATATTTGTTATGCCTATATTTTTTTTATCATTCATATATCCACTATTTTGAAAAACTAATTGAAGGTTAAAGATAGGTAAAGCATTATATTTTTCAAATATTACTGGTATATTCGTATTGTTTTTTTGTATTTCTTTTAGTGTTGCTGGCATTAGTATTCCTTGAGTTATGAAAGTATAAAAATATAAATTTTATAAAATTTTAATATATTAGAACTGTTCTAATATGTCATAAGCTGTATTTCTTTTTGCTGGATTTTCACCTATATCTCTAATTAAATCTATCATTTCAGCTTGATTCATAGTATTAACAGCACCTGCAGCACTGACTACATTTTCTTCCATCATTGTACTACCTAAGTCATTTGCTCCAAATTTTAAAGCCATTTGCCCGACATAACTACCTTGCGTTACCCATGAACTTTGTATGTTAGGAAAGTTATCTAAATACAATCTTGCAACGGCTAGAAGTCTGAGGTATCTATTTGAACTCTGAGCTGGAATATTTGGTAATTCTTCAGCTAATTTAGTATGTGATGATTGAAAACTCCACATAATATAAGCTCTAAATCCACCAGTTTCATCTTGTAAATCTCTAATTTTTTCCCAATGTTCGATTATTTGTTCATCTGTTTCAACTGTACCAAACATCATTGTTGCTGTTGACTTAACATCTAAGAAGTGTGCTTGTCTGTGTACCTCTAACCAATCTTTAACAGCATGTTTTTTAGGGGCAATGATATCTCTCACATCATCATTTAAAATTTCAGCACCAGCACCAGGAATAGAAGCCAATCCTTTTGCTTTTAATCTTTTTATAACTTCATGATAACTTAGTTTAGAAATTTTGGCAATATAAGTTATTTCAATAGAACTAAAACCATGTATATTTATCATAGGATATTTATCATGGATATGCGCAACTAAATTCTCATAGAAATCAATTTTTAGTTTAGGATGAACTCCACCTTGGAATAGTATTTGTGTTCCACCTATTTCTAGTAATTCATCGATTTTTTGATCTATCTCTTCATAAGTCAATACATAAGCATCATCATCTTTCGCATGTCTATAAAATGCACAAAATTTACAGTCTACCCAACATATATTTGTGTAGTTAATATTTCTATCTACTACAAATGTTGTAATTTTATTTGGATGAAGTTCAAGTTTTTTTGCACTTGCCATTTTTCCTAAATCTATCAGCGATGCATTATGAATTAAATTCAAAGCTTCTTTATTTGTTAATCTATCTTTTGGTATCATTGATTTGCCTTTTTATATGTTTAGAATTTCGTACCTAAACTAAATTCAAAATTAGATGTTGCCTCGCCAACTTCTGGGTTCACTGCTCGTGCAAAGATAAATTGCAAAGGACCCACGGGCGAATACCATGATATAACTAAACCTTTACCTGCTTTTTTGATTTCAGTGAAACTTGATTCTCCAATCATACCATAATCATAAAACATTGCCCATCTCATTTTTGCACTAGGAATAAGAGGAAAACTTAATTCTACGGTATTTGTAAAATATTTTCCGAACCTTTCTTTATTACTATAGTTATCTGGGTGAAAAGCATAAGATGAATATCCTCTAACACTTGAAGCTCCTCCTAGATAAAATGTTGTAGTTTTTGGTGTATTTCCTCTGTCAGAAATAAATTTTATACTATTTTTATATCTAAATATAATATCAAAATCTGTTAAGTCTTCTAAAGAATAAAAATATTTAAAGTAAGTTGAACTTAGCATATATTTTGTATCTCCACCTGCACCTGTATATTTTAAGCTTGTACCTGTCGTGAAACCATTTCTAGGGACATAGTATTCATCCGTATTATTAAAGCTTATATAAGGAGTAATTGCACTTGTACTATAGTTAGTATTGGATGCGGTATCTTCTTCATATGATACATCTTCATTATTATATGAATAATTAACACCTGCTCTAGTAAACCTATTTAGCGCTCTTCCTATACCTATTCCAAAACCATCTTCGAGGATTGTTTTATCACCTATATCAGTATCAGTACTTGTTATAATAGATTCGCTCTTATGTATATTTACCCTCCCATTATATTTACTATCATTTATCGCTGGATTTGATAATGAAAGCTCATATAAATTTTTTTTCGATGAATGTTCATAGGATATACCTAGGTTAAGTCCACTACCTAATATATTCTGATCCTTAACACTTAGATTTATTAGAAGACCATCATAACTACCATATCCACCACCTAGAACCAAATTTCCTGTGGATGCTTCACTTACTTCTACTAAAAGATTCATTTTATCAGATGAAAGTCTTTGCGGTTTAATAACTACAGTTTCAAAAAAACCTGTTCGTTTCAATGCGCCTATAGAGTCTTTTAAATTTGTTAAAGTGTATAAATCCTTTGGTGCTAAATAGATATTTCTTCTTATTACTCTATCTAAGGTTCTACTATTACCAGATATAATTACATCATTAATATAAACCTTATCACCAGCAGTTACATTATAAACTAAATCTAGTGTATAGTTTTCTTTATTTTGTTTCAAATCAAAATTTATAGTTGCATATGCATAACCCTTATTTGCAACTTGTGTTTGGATGTATTCTTGATCTTTTCTAAGATATGAAATATTGAATATATTTTCTCTCTTAAGTTTTAATTCTGAGTAAAGTGTATCTACTTTTAATATTTTTTTATCGATATAAATGATAGTATTATTGATTTTATATTGCTTTCCTTCAATTATTGTATATTCAATAGTTGCAGTATTGGTATTAAAATCTATTTTTGAAAAAGCAGCAGTAACTATTGCATCTAAATAACCATTTTGTAAATAGAGGTCTTTTATTCTTGAACTATCAAATGCTAGTTGTTCCAAGCTCATCTTGCCATCGTTTCTTCCAAAAAACCACGTAATATATTTATCTGTTTCTTTATTTGCTATTACTTCT
>CAWVZX010000142.1:0-3292 GCA_963934755.1 uncultured Arcobacteraceae bacterium
CTTTCTCTTTGATAGTATCCAAGAGTGAATTTTACATCTGATATCTTTTTACTATTTTCGAGTTTTATTCTTTGCTTTTGTTGTTGTATTCTTTTTTTAAGAATCAAAAGCATAGGATGATTTTCTAAATCATTATTGGCATTTAGTTTTAAACTATCAATACTTTTTGGTAATTCTATAGTATTAATTTTTTCATATACTATCTTTTCTAAATCATTTTTTATTTTCGATATTTCATAGTCAAGTTTTTGTTTTTGTAATTTTAATTTATATATTTTTATATCAATACTAACTAAACTACCTTGATTCATTTTCCCATTCTCATACAATAAATTCATGAGCTTTTTTTGTTTAGATAAATTTTCTAAATATTCATTTAAAATCTTTGCTTTTTCTTCTTGAATGACTACTGTATAACTATAC
This sequence comes from uncultured Arcobacteraceae bacterium, assembly GCA_963934755.1. Classification (GTDB taxonomy): domain Bacteria; phylum Campylobacterota; class Campylobacteria; order Campylobacterales; family Arcobacteraceae; genus JAIOSF01. The sequence goes on from CAWVZX010000142.1 coordinate 424, forward strand.
GATATTGCTTGTGATTTTAACTTTTGTTTATAATTAAGATAATCTAACTCATTGATATTGGTATCATATTTTTTTATATTATTTGCAAGTTTCAATTTTCCATTTGTAGGAATAACTTGACTATAAGTCATGTATTGAGTTTGCATAGCTTCGATATCTCTAGCTCTTGGTTCATTGAGATTTATATCAGTTGCCCCCATACCAAATACTGGGTTACTCCAAGTATTTGATAAATCTGCATCGATTTTACTGGCATATGTTTTAGACTGTTTCTCTTTTAATACATGGTTATTTGTTTCAACTAAGTCTAAAATATTTTCTAAACTAATGGCTGTTGATATTTGCACTAAAGTAATAACTAGTAAAAGTATTCTGTTAAACATTCTATATCCTTAAATATTTACACTACCTCTTACTGTATGTATCACATCATCTGAAGTTTTAAATTTTAAGTGATACTGCCATGTCCCACCCATACTAAAGTTTATCATCATTTTATATTCGCCATCAACTAACTTTGCTTTTGTTTTGTATTCCATAAACGGCATACCTGGCATCGCTGGCATAAATACTTTGATTTTTACTTTTACATTTTCAACTTTATTTTCATCTTTTTTTATAGTTACATAAAAATCATTATTACCACTTATTGGAGTATTTTTTGTATAAAGCTTAACTTCATAACCATCTTTTAAACCATTTTGACTAATCATATCTGCATTTAAAAATACTGTACTAAACATCACTACAAATGCTAAAATTATTTTTTTCATATTGAGTCCTTTTTTTGATAATGGATTATAGATTAGATTTGTGTACTTTGTGTGGAGTTGTCTGAGTCAAATAAGGTACACTCAAATATTAAAAATGCTCTTTTAAGTTCTCAAAATTATCAGACTGAACAAATTTAATATCATTAGAAATAGCTTTAAAATGTTCTCTTCCACATATAATCTTGGCATCTTCTGCTCTTTTGACATCAATACCTAAATCACTACCTTTACTTTCAACTACAAAATAAAGTTTTTCTTCATTATCTTTTTCTATCAATACAGCCCAATCTGAATTATATCCACCAAGAGGAGTATTTATTTTAAACCAAGATGGAAGTTTTGTAAATAGCTTTACATTATCTGTATTATTAAACTTTTTAGCAAACGATTTTTCAATATCACTATCATAAATTGTATAATCATATACTGATCTTTCATCATTATTTTTTATTAAATTACTTGAAAGGTATCCAGTAAGTTCTTTTTCCTCAAAACATTGTTGAGCGTAATAAAATTCATCTCCTAACTTTTGATAACTTATCCCATCTACAATAAATATATTCATAGTCTTTTTGATAATTTCTATTACTTTATCTATGAACTTTTGAGGATTGTTTTTAAAATCTTTAAGCCTATTTGATTTTATCAATATATCTACAATATCTTTTCTCATTAATTTAGTTTCATTTTGTAGATATGTAATAATATCAGGTAGTTTATAATCAATTATTTCACTATTTATCCATTGCTCTTTAACTTCTCCATCAATTTCTACACCAACTTTTGATATTTTATTTGTAGCTTTTGTATAAAGATATTTTATTTTACCTACTGTTGCTTCATTTTCTATTCTTTTAGCACAAGTATCAACTAGTTTTTCTATATCAAAATCAACTCTATATGTAGTTTTATATTTTACTTTCTCCCATAACTCTTTAAAATCTTCCCCAATAAAAACTTCTTTATTAAGTTTTATAGTTATCTTATCATCTGCATCTTTGATATATTTTTTAATATCTTCAAATACGACTCCAGCATCTTTTTTATATTCTTCTTGTAATCCCTTAGCAAAATCTTCATAACTTTCATTTGCCATTACTGTTAAAGTATTTACATAAAATCCTTGAACTCTTTGTCCTTCTTGATTTACACAAATTCTTAAACCTCTTCCTATCTCTTGTCTTTTTTTCATAACAGAGTTAGTTTCATTTAATGTACATATTTGAAATACATTAGGGTTATCCCAGCCCTCTTTTAGTGCACTATGTGAAAATATAAATCTCAATGAACTACTAAATGATAATAGCTTTTCTTTATCTTTCATAATCAAAGAAAAAGTATCTTCATCATCTTTATTACTTTTTAATTCTCCATTGGCATTTGAACTACTGTCTTTTAGTACACCTTTTTTATCGCTCGAAAAATATCCATTGTGAATTGTTTTTACATTATCATCAAAGTTTTTAATATCATTAAATAGTGTATTGTATTTGGTTCTTTTTGAAATAGTTAAATATTCTTCTTCAAACCAATCAGCAAATTTACCATTTATAGGATTATTATTTTCATCATATTGTCTATAATTTGAAACACGATCTAAAAAAAATAATGATAAGACTTTTATTCCTTTACAATTTAATCGTAATTCTTTATCAAGATGCTCTTCAATAGTTTTTCTAATTTGTAGTCTTTTGATACTGTCATTATCTATATCCCCAACTACTTCTTTAAGTTTTACAACTACACCATTTCCAAACTCTATATATTCATTTCCCTCTTCAATATAAATATCATTTACAGTATATCCCTCATATACATCTCTACCCTTTGAAAGTTCATATAAATCACTTCTACCATTTATAGCTATAGTTTTTCTTGAAGTTTTACCATTTGTATTTATATCTATTTCTATTTTTGCACTTCTAGGGGTTGCTTTGATACTCATAACTTTGATATAAGCATTATTTTGAGCCTCATCAAGTTTTACATTAGCAACTTCTATTTGTTTAACTAACTTTTGTTCATAAGCATCTATACTGTCAAGCTTATACATTAGATTATGTTTATCAATATGAGTAGCACTATATCTTAATTTA
>CAWVZX010000143.1:0-3265 GCA_963934755.1 uncultured Arcobacteraceae bacterium
ATATCAGGATTAGGAGTAAGCCCTTTTTTTAAACCTTCTAAAAATACATCAAATACCTTAGTTCTATATTCTTCCACAAAATCTATGCCTTTTACTTCTATTCCTAATACCTTACCTACTGCAATAGCATCCTCATATTCTATACGATTAGGACATTGACTACCTTCGACTCCATAATCCCAATTACGCATGAATAAGCCTATTACTTCATAACCTTGTTGCTTTAACAGTATAGCAGTAACTGAAGAATCAACACCACCAGACATGCCTACGATAACTTTCTTTTTATTCATTTTTTACCTTCGTATAATATATTATCATTCAATTAGCTAAATAAGAACGGACTCATTAAGACTCATAGTTCTCCCAAAGGTTAATAATAAACAAGTTTTTCTTTTCTGGATAAATATACTAGAATAAAAACGTCTTGTGATAACCTTTCAAAATCATTTATAGGACACTGGAAAGAAAATTCAATTTCTACTTGCTATAACACGTAGATATTAGAGCTTATAGTTGAACATAAAATTAAACTAGCGATTGTAAAAAATTAAGATAAAAAATTTACTATTGGTGTTGAAAATCTTACAGCAATTCCAGGTGGAGCAAATAAAATAATATCTATGAAAAGAATGAGTTTGTAATGAACTTGACCTAAAATGTATTAAATTTCTTATTTGATCATTTGAATATTTTTAAAATATTCAAAAAAGTAAACAATAAAGTAATGCCTAAAAAAATAACTACTCGCTTAAGCTATTCTTTATAGGATGCTTTTTTTGGAAAGCAAAAATTATATCCCTAGAAACTTCTAGGGGTATTTCTTATGCATTTAGTGCAGTTTCTAAATCTGCAATTAAGTCTTCAGGATGTTCAAGACCAATACTTAATCTTATAAGTCCTTCTGTAATTCCAATTAATTTTTGTTCATCAAGAGGAATTTGCTGATGTGTTGTTGATGATGGGTGGGTAATAATAGATTTAGAATCACCAATATTAACAACAATTGAAAATATATTTGTATTATCAAGTATTTTCCATGCTGTTTCTTTATCTTTTACTTCAAAACTAATAAGTCCACTGCATAAACCATCTTTGAAATATTTATTTGCTAAAGCATAATATTTATTAGATTTTAATCCTGGATAGTTTAAGTTAAAAACTTGAGGATTTGATTCTAAATATTCTGCAACTTTTTGTGCATTTGCACTATGTTTTTCTATTCTTAATGCTAATGTTTCAATACTTTGAATTAATGACCAAGAGTTAAATGGTGATGGAGTAGCTCCTATATCTCTTAGTAATGCAAGTCTAATTCTTAAGTTAAATGCTGGAAATGGTAAATCAGTATATACTAAACCATGGTAACTTGCATCTGGAGTACTGAAGTGTGAGTATCGTGGGTTATTTTTAAAGAATTCGCTTAATCCATCTCTATCAATTATAACACCACCTAAAGCAAGACCTTGTCCTGACATATATTTACTACAACTATGTATAACAATATCTGTACCATGGGCAATAGGGTTTATTAAATAAGGAGTTGCAACAGTATTATCACAAATTGAAATAATTCCATGTTTTTTTGCAATAGCAGAAATTGCATCTATATCAGCAACTGCAATTTGTGGATTTGATAATGATTCGAAAAATATCGCTTTTGTCTTATCATCCACTAATGCTTCGATTGATTCAGGATTGTCATTTTCAAAAACTCTTGTTTCTAAACCAAATCTTTTCATTGTATATTTAAATAATGTAACACTTCCACCATAAATTTTATCAGAAATGACGATGTTATCACCAGATTCAAAAAGGTTAGCTACAGCATAAAATATTGCAGCTTGTCCACTTGATGTTGCAATAGCACTTGCACCACCTTCGAGTTCTGCGAGTCTTTCTTCTAGAACTGCTGTTGTAGGATTTGTTAATCTAGTATAAATATTACCTAAATCCTGCAAGCAAAATCTATCTGATGCTTGTTGTGCACTATCAAATGCGAACGCTGTCGATTGATAAATAGGAACAGCCATTGTTCCTTGAGCGTCTTTATTATATCCCGCATGTATTGCTAATGTTTCTTTATTCATTTTTTTCCTTTTTTTAATACTTCTACTGATTCTTTTAAAGCATCTACTAGATGTTTAATACTTTTTTTACTATGTGTATAGTTAAGACTAATTCTTAACCAACTAGGTTTTTCTTTTTCTGCATTATCATCTGATATTCCTAATAAGTCTTGACCATAAGGACCTGCACAACTGCATCCTGCTCTTGTTTGAATACCATAATCTAAAGATAATTTTTCACATAAATCAAATGGAGTAACTCCATGAAAATTTATCGCTATTATTCCAATACTATCATGAATTGTATTTTGTCCATAAATTGTGTAATCATCTAATTTAGACAATTCTTCTTCTAGAAATCTAAATGATTCTACTTTACGCATCTTGATCTTTTTCAGCCCAATTTCATGTCTTAGTTGATATGCAAAAGATGCCTTAATAAGCTGAATAATAGCGGGTGTTCCTGCATCTTCTCTTGTTTCGATATCACTATTGAATATATGTTCATTTTTGGAAACATAAGCAACCGTTCCTCCGCCTGCAAATGTTGGAGAAAGGTTAGCATCAATTAGTGATCTTCTAATTGCCAATAATCCACAAGTACCTGGTCCACCTAATAATTTATGAGGTGATAAAAACAATGCATCATATAATGAACTATCAGGATTCATACAAGGCGACGAAGCTGCACTATCAAAAGCAATAATTGCATTATATTGTCTTAAAAGTTTAGATATCTTTTCATATGGAGAAATGATTCCTGTCACATTTGAGGCAGTTGAAAATGCACCTATTATTTCACGCTCTTTATTTTCTTCTAATGTTTCTTCTAAAAACACTAAGTCTACATTTCCAGTTAGATCAAGAGGTATTCTTATTACATCACATAAGGCTTCCCTATAACTAATTTCATTTGAATGGTGTTCAAATGGCCCTACAATAATAAGTGGCCTTACTAAATCGTCTACATTAATATTGAATCTTTTTCTCGTAGCAGGAGGAATATAAAGACCAAGTAATTCTTGAAACTTTTTAATTGCACCAGTGGCTCCAGTACCACAAGGGAGTAATATAAAATCACTTTCTAAAGCAAGATATTTTTTTAAATTTTCCCTTGCTATGTCATAATTAAATGATGTTGTAATGGCATTACCTGCAAATTCTGAATGTGTATTTGCATATGTATTTAATACTTC
>CAWVZX010000144.1:0-3245 GCA_963934755.1 uncultured Arcobacteraceae bacterium
ATTTTCTAAGTTTTTATAAAATTCTTCATCATCAAAATCTAGACATACAATATCAAGATTTTTAGCTTTTGGATGAATTTCACACATTTTTGGTGAAAAATCGATTGCTTTGTAATACTCGAAATTAAAATCTATATTATTAAAAACTTGACCTGAACCACAACCAAGTTCCAGTATTCTTTTAGGTTGAGCAGTTATTTCTCTTACTAATGCTTTAGAGATTATTTGTTGAATGATATTATATGAATGATATTCATTTGCATACTTTGAAAACTGCTCTTGAATTGGGTTCATAAAATATCCTTGTAAATTAAATTAGGATAGTATCATAGCAAATGGAAACTAAAACTAATACAACTAACAAGGGTAAATATTTTGAGGCAAAAGCAATTGATTATCTTAAAAAAAATGGATTCGAGATTGTAGAGATAAATTATTTTGCAAAAAAATTAGGAGAGATAGATATCATTGCAAAAAAAAATGAAACATATCATTTTGTTGAAGTAAAAAGTGGTAGTGGATTTGAGGCTGTATATAATATAACTAGACAAAAATTACAAAAATTTTATAGAAGCATAGAATTGTATATAAAACATAAAAATTTAGATGTGGCATATTGCGTAGATGCAATAATTTTTTCAGGAGAAGAGCTTGAATATTTGGAAAACATTTCAATTTGAAACTTGAATATTTAGTTAATTTTAGATAAAATAAAAAATAAATAGAGGATAAGATGATGATTGGTAGAAATTTTTGTCGAATATAGTATTTGATAATAATACAAAATATAAAGTAGATTTATTCTTAGTTAGTACTATTGCCTTATCTTTAAGTAGTAAGGAAATAGAACTTATTTTTACTACTAATAATGAGATACAAGAAATCAATTTAAATTCCAGAGGTATAGATAAACCTACGGATGTATTGAGCTTCCCTTATGAGGAAATGCCCAATGTTCCCCTAGGTTCAATTGTCATATCTTCTGATTTTGTTATAGAAAAGGCAAAGTTATATAATCATAGTTTTCAAGATGAATTTACGCTACTTTTTATACATGGTATTTTACATCTCTTAGGATTTGATCATGAAATTGATAATGGTGAGCAAAGAGTACAAGAGGAAGAATTGATAATAAAATATAGGCTTCCAAAAAGTTTAATAATAAGAACAAGCGAGGAAGAATAAGTTAATGGATATTGTTATATTTGTAGTTGCAATGAGTGCTTTGATATATGGTGCTGATTTTATAATCGAAGAGAGTGAAAAAATTGCAGTATACTTTAACATCTCACCATTTGTAATAGGGGCAACACTTGTGGCATTGGGTACTAGCTTACCCGAGATGGCTGTTAGTATGAGTGCATCTGTTAAAGGAAGTGGAGATATTGCTGTTGCAAATGTTATTGGGAGTACTATTTTTAATATCTCTTTGGTTTTGGGACTTGTTTTTTTAATTGCAAAAAAGATATCACCAAAAAGAGATGTTTTTGCTATGGATTCTGCTTGGTCATTGTTTCCTATATTAATTTTTATTCTTATGAGCATTGATGGTAAGTTAAGTATGCTTGATGGATTTCTATTTTTACTCTTAATGGGTGCATATTTAATGTTTCTTATTCATAGTAATCAAGTAGAAGAAGTTAAGAAAAAAGAAGATAAAAAAAAATTTCCTTGGGCTAAGATATTCCTTCTTCTTATTTTAGGATTTGTATTTGTTGTAGGCGGTGCTCACTTTGCCATAGATAGTGCAGGAAATATAGCTCGAATGTTTGGAATCAGTGAATGGATGATTGGATTATTTCTCGTAGCATTTGGTACAAGTTTACCTGAACTTACGGTTGCCATTAAAGCCGCGCGTGCTAATAATGCTGATATGGCTATTGGTACGATCATAGGAAGTAATGTTGCAAATTTTACTATGGTTTTAGGGCTTAGTGCTATTATTAATCCATTAAATGTAGATTTAAATACAAATTTCTTTGATATTATTGCTGCATTGATTGTATCTGTTATTTTGGTATTTATTACAGCTAATAAATTGTATAATAAAAGTGCAGGAATTGTATTATTAACAGTTTTAGTATTAGTTATATCAAATAGTTTTTAATTTAGCAAGGATTTATTATTTTACATAAACAACTTTTATCAGAATATTTAAACTAAATTGATATGGATTTAAATAGATGAACGATGAAATACTTTTAAATTATAGGGATCCTTTAGCTGGAATCATAGTAATCTTTATCTTTATATTTGTTGCTTCTTTTATTACTTATACTGTAGGTATATACAATGAGAGAAAGTCAAGAAAAGAGTATCGAAAATTATTACAAAGATTTGATTTAGGAACTTTAAAAGAAGATGATTATATTCACCTGTATTCTACTTATAACTTACCCTTTGATTCTATAATTTTATTGGCTTCTTCTTTTGTACATAAAGGACAAAATAGTAAAGCTATTTCTGTTTATTTGGCTTTACTAGAGCATGTAAAAGAACCTATCAAAAAAGAAGAACTTTTAGAACTCTTAGGTAAAACTTATTTTAAAAGTGGAATGTTGCAACGAAGTAAAGATATATTTTTAAAGATAGTAAAATTTAGTCCAAGAAATAAAGTTGCTTTACATAAATTATTATTAATTTTTCAACATTTAAATGAATTTAATCGAGCTAAAGAAGTATTAGATGCTTTAGAAGAATTAGATGATGATACTATTAAAGAAAGACTATATCTTAAAATATTAGAAATGATAGATAATCCAATAATGAGTTTTGAAAAAAAATCTGTCCAATTGCTTGTAACTTTGAAAAAAAATAATAAATTAGAAAGAATAGTTGCAAACTATTTAATAAAATTTAATAAAGAATTATTTTGGGAGAATATAACACTTTTTAATCCTATGATAATTATTGATTTATTGTGGTATTTAGATTTTGATGATTTAGATTGGGACAATATAAATAAGATATCTATTTTAGAGGAAATATATACAGCTAAAGGGTATATAAATAAAGCTCAAAAAAGTAATATTTTTGAATTAAATATTTTAATTGCATTAAGGAATTCTACTGTTCAATCAACGTTAGATTTGAATTTTGAATTTATATGTATGAAATGTAAGAAATCTCATCCAATTTATGAATCAAGATGCCCTCACTGTGAAGATATATTATCTTTTAGTGTTGAGCCAAAACTAGGTAAATCTACTCTAAGTTTGGCACGTTTATTATAGTGAATAATTTAA
>CAWVZX010000145.1:0-3209 GCA_963934755.1 uncultured Arcobacteraceae bacterium
GTTGAACCTCTACTGGTTTTAAAAATTCGTTTTTATTTAATGCCATATTTTTTAAAAGTTTTTACTCCTCTTTCACATCTTAAAACATTGTATCTTATGTATTCAATAATTAATTTTTCTGAAGGTCTAATGTTTCTAATTTTAGAATTTATTTTTGAATTATATGGAGATAAATAAATAAAAGATCCTCGATCGATAGCACCTTTAATAATCGCATCAAAAGTTCTCGCACTCATTCTTAAATTTTTCATGACCTTTGCTTTATAAAAACTTTCACCTTTTGTAGAATAGTAAAAGATTAAATTTAATAATTTCCATTTATCATTTGTTGATGTAAAAAAACCTAATTGAGAACATTCAACTGATTGTTTTAAATTAAAGATTTGATCTCTTGCAAAACATTGAAGCATTTTAATTTCAGCTGTTGCATAAATTTTAATCTCATCATCAGTATTATGTTTTAAGTTTTGAAATAAATTAATTTTTTTCCAAATTGGATCGCTTTTTTTTATAATATTTCTGTCTCTTAATTTTTGTATTGGTGTCGATTTACTCATAATATGTATATAAGATAGTCTTACGGAAAATAATACCGCAAACTTTGCGTCTATTTAAAGTTGTATAAATCGTAATTTACTCTAAGAATTTTTTATTTGACAAGTTATCTGAGGAAATTAAATCCTATTAATGGCTAGAGATCAGTTTTATAATCAACTTGTTACTCCTTTTTCTTACTGGCATAGACAAGCTCATAACGGAATTGCCTACACAGATCTTGATCAACTCTCTATTTGTCCAGCTTGTGCTCATCCATTAATGTTAGCTGATCATATTTATAATAAAGATAATACCTTCATACAGAAATCGGATTGGCTTTATATTCCATACAGAAAAATTGCTAGAGCAGTAAATATACCTTTCTTTACAATCTGGTACACAGTCGATGAGAATACTAAAAACAGAGAGATCACCGAATTTCATATCGAAAATCAGCTCATAGAGGCTCATAGAAAGCGATTAACACCAGATCAGATGTTGCAGTACCTGGAATATAAGGTCATGGAACACATACCAGTTTGCCAAGCTAAAGACTATTTGCTGAAGAGAGTAACTGAGGACAATAAATATAATAAAAACTTTGTAAGGAAAAATGAATATGTCAAAATTCTATCTAACAGATCCTAATATACTTACAGCAGCTCTAACGGATAAAGAGTTTAAAGTTTATCATTATTTGTGCTCCAATTATAATATTATTAAGAGATCCGCATACATTAGAATTGTAGATGTTGCTGGACTATTTCAATTAACAAAAACAGAAGTTCAAGAAATTTTAATTAAGTTATCTAAAATCAAAGTTGATGACTATCCATTGATAAGTATTAAAGAAGATAAATATATTTCTTTTGATATGCCAAGCCATAAACATTTTATTGAAAGCATAGGATTTAAAAAGTTTTCCAACAAAGGTTTCGCAACACTCAATAATCATTTCCAGGAGATACATCAAAAAGAATTAAACAAAGAATATTTATATCCAGGATTAGATCGCTGGGAGCTCCAGGACCAATTAGAAGATTTGCCAACAGAAGAGTTGAAGAAGATTAAATCAAATCAGTTATTATATCCATGGGTACTTAGAGATGTTATCAAAGATAGAGCATGAACTTGACCACTATTTATTTGTAAGAAGAAACATAGTTAATATTTTAAATGATGCAGCTATCTGCGAAAGGTTTTTAGCAGCACCAAATAATAATAGATGTCCTAGCATGTACAAGGCATTAGAGACTTACTATGATAAAAAAGACTGGGGATATCATGTTGAGCCAAGCATGAGGCTTAGAGCTACTCCAAGGCAGATTACGAACTATGAAACAGCAATAGATCTCTTATTATTAATTGAAACAGATATATCAGATGATCCTTTATTGATGAGAAAGATTTATTGGATGAGAGCTAACAGATCTAAATGGACCAGCATTGGAAAGTATTTTGGTTATCACAGAGTAACAATCAAGAAGATGTATGAGAGAGTATTGGATAAGCTGTCAAACAAAGTTATAGTTAGTAGTATTGACATAATAACCAAAAAGTTTAGTTAATTAGTTAATCCTCAAATATTTTTATAAATAAATTCACATAAGATAATCTTAGAGACTTGAAAAGTTATCCAAGGTATGTAGACTAAAAAGTATTGATTGAAATCAGAATAAGCTAAGCTGATTGAATTAGTCTCTTCATACAGTTATTAGAAACAATGAAATTTAAACTGGCTTGCCAAACATTAACCAAGCAAGGTAAGCGACCTTGTATGGCTCCTGGAATACTCTGCAAGAATGGTAACATTAGATGTAAAGTACATGGTGGTTACAGTCGAGGTCCAACAACATTAGAAGGTAAAGCAAAGTCTGCTCAGAATATAATTAAATACAATGACCAAAGAGCTAGTAATAACAGAGAAGATATCTAAAAAGATTTGCCAAGAGTTAATGCTCGGTACTCCATTAGTTCGTATTGCTAGAGATAAGGATATGCCAAGCCTTACAAAGATTTATAAATGGATTGCTGAACACAAAGAGTTTGCCAACAGTATTCAAGATGCGAGACGCATCGGTGCTCAGTCATATATTGAGAAAGCAATGGATGAGCTCGAGCATGCTGACAATAGAAACATCATGGTCATTAGAGAGAAGGTTCAGTTAGCCAAGTGGTTAGCTTCCAAGTTAATCTCAGTCTATGGTGATCGACAAGAGATCAAGCAAGAGACATCAATAGAGATCAAGTGGACTACTGATGATAAAGATATCATAGATGTTAGTGCTCAAGAGTTCGGTATTACAGACATCAAACAAAGTTAGGTCTTGCGTCATGAGGTTAGGATATAGAAAGTAATTCACTACTATTCACTACCTTGCTTAAATTAATTAATGATTAGTAGCTAGAGTTGTTGACTGTCTATCGATTGTTGACTTGTTTCTGTGGAGAAAGCTTTTTAATTCCTGGCTAGAGGCACCACACCACAGAAAAAAACTCCGTATTTATTACTATATAATCATCGGTGCAACACACACACACAAACACATGGCTAAAAAAACTAAAAACAAATATCAGAATGTATCGGCATATAGCTTTACAACATTTAACAATGAGCTTGTCATAAGCTTTGATGGCTTTACTGAGCAGAAAGATATGTTTGAGTTTGCAGA
>CAWVZX010000146.1:0-3155 GCA_963934755.1 uncultured Arcobacteraceae bacterium
ATAACCTCCTCCACTTTTTAAACTAAGATTTTTAATTGATTCATTTAGTTTAACAGTAACAATATCGCCCTTTTCATTTGTAATATATCCATCTTTTTTTGGTATGGGGGCACCCTCTTTTGTTGCTATTCCTATACTATAAATCACAATATCATTTTCTTTGGCAAATTCGAGTTCATCTTTATATTCATTACTATTGCCACCATCACTTAAAATGATTAAATTTTTTACCTTAAAATCATCTAGCATATATTTTGTTGCATCAAGAGTAGAAAATATATTTGAACCATTGAGAAAGTTTAAATTTGTATCTAAATTATCTACTATGTATTTTAATGATAAAAAATCTTCCGTTACAGGAGATAATATAAATGAATCTTTTGCAAATAAGACTACTCCAATAGTAGAGTTTTTTGATTTTTCAATAATTCTTTGTAGCTTTTTTTTAGCTAAAGAAATTCTGTTCGGGTATATGTCAGATACCAACATCGATGTTGATACATCAAGCGCGATGACAATAGGAATAAGATTTTGCTTAACACTATGTTCTTTTTCATTTAACACCGGACGTGAAAGAGCTGCTATAAACAAAATAAGAACTATAAAGTATACTATGTTTCGACTATTTTTGCTTAAATATGTATTGTTAACAGAAATCTGTTCTAAAATCTCTTTAGAAAAGTATTTTTGTATTCCATTTTTGGAAGTTAGTAATAAAATCAACAATATTACAAGAGGTACCAGTAATATATAAAATACATTAGGGTTTAAAAATTCCACTTAAATACCCTCTCTTTTATTTTTGAGATATATAAAAAAAAGTAAAGACAAAAAACTCAATAGCAAAGGGTAAAAGAAAAAATATTCTTTTACTAGTATTTTATTTTGCTCTATTTTACTTGTTTCGAGAGCATCAATAGTTTTATATATATCTTTTAAATCATCTTTGTTGTATGCAACAAATGATTTACCAGCATTATTCTTTGAAAGTTCTTGCAAGGTATACGTATTGGATCTACCTATTGCTATTGTGTATATTTTAATATTATATTTTTTTGCCATTTTTACTACTACTGATATAGGAATATTACTTGCTGTATCATCTCCATCAGTAATAGCTATGATAATTTTTGATTTCGTTTCTTTTTGTTTTAAAATATTAATCGAAGTAGCAATACTATTAATAAGAGCAGTTTTATCTCCTACTATTCCGATATTTAAATTTTTTATTATTTTTGCTTGTGCTTTTTTATCATAACTTAATGGGGAGGCCGTCATCACTGAAGTTCCAAATACTACGATACCTATATTATCATTTAAGCGTTTTGAAATAAAATCATTCACAATCTCTTGTACCACTTGCCATCTATTTTGTTCAGGATTTTCTGTATTAAACCCCTGTTCTCTCATGGAACCACTGGTATCAAGGGCAACAATAATATCAATGCCATCTTTTTTATTTTTGATAATGTTTAATTCTTTAATAGGTGAGCTCAATGCTATTATTGCAAAAAATATAGTGGTCCATTTCAATATTGAAATAATACTACTATTAAAACTTTTTATATTTTGATATATTTCAAGATGTGGCATGTAGTATGATTTGACTTTTGCTTTACAAAATTTCGCACAAATAATAAATACAATAAGAGATAAAAAAATATATGGATATTCAAATGTAATCAATGAAGGATTATCAAACATCTATACTCTCCATAAATATATTAAATTTTGCTTTTATATTTTTATCGAAATCTACAGGTAAATTTTTTTTATATTTATAAATTGACAACTCCTGGCATAGCTCATCCATAAGTAAAATTTGTCTTGAGTCTTTTGCTAGTAGTCTACCATATTTAGAAATATCATAAGCAGATTGCTTCAAATTATTAAAGTCTAGGTTTTCAAGATTTTTATAATATTCGTTCTCTTTAGATTTTGGTTTTGGCTTAATAAACTTGTAGGTAAAAAATATCACGGCAAGTATAAAAAGGATAACTAGGCAAATACTTAAATAATATAAATAAATACTTACATCTGGTATTGCAACAATAGGTTTTATATCATATATATTTATCATTAAGCACCATTAATATTATTTTAAAATTATAAAATTTATTATTACTATATTATCAAAATTAGTGTACAATCTAACTTATGTATAATATAAAAAGCAATATTTTAATTTTAACCTTATCAATCATACTTTTAGGATGTTCACAATCTGCAACATCTGTATTTAATAAAGATTCAATATATGCCCAAAACATACAATATTCTAAAGTTATAAAAGTTATAAACAAAGATTCAATAACTGCAATATTTAATATTACATACTTAAATTCAGTTGATAGTAGAAAATGGGGCAACAACAGACAAAACTTTTTGATAGGCACTTATACTACTGATGATAATACTAGTCAGTATAGCTTAGATATGAATGGTTTAAAACAACTATCATCAAAAGAAATTAGCAAAGATGATGAAATTTATAAAAATATTGCCTTTAGAAATCATTGGGCAAAATATAATATTATTACATTTAATGATACTAATGAAAAAATGGTAACTCTTACATATACTTATTCTGATAATCAGAATATAACTACTTCATTTATAAAAGAATAATTAATATACTTTTAGTATTTACTTTGTATTTAAATATTTAACTATATCCAATATCATATTGCTTTGCTTTTT
This sequence comes from uncultured Arcobacteraceae bacterium, assembly GCA_963934755.1. Lineage (GTDB taxonomy): Bacteria > Campylobacterota > Campylobacteria > Campylobacterales > Arcobacteraceae > JAIOSF01. The sequence continues at coordinate 2,701 of CAWVZX010000146.1, forward strand.
TTTGATTAAAGGCAAATTTTTTATATCGAAAAACTTTACTGCAGTATTTTCCGAAGAAAGATTTTCTTTTTTTAATACATTACCAAAAAAGTATGTATCAATATTTGTAATATTTAGATAATTCACTAAATAGATACCAATATCTTTTGTTTCGTTTTTTTGTAGAAAAAAATTTTCCAAATATTTTTCTTCAATTTTAATATTTGATTCTTCCTTAAATTCCCTAAGAGCAGTATTAGTTACTGTTTCATCTTTTAGTAAAACACCTTTTAAGAAACCCCATTTTTCATTACTATTTACTGATTTACAAAGTAAAACTTCAGTTGAATTCTTATGATATTTATACAAACATATTCCGAAAGCATTAATTTTTTCCAATGAAATTCCTTGAATAATATTAAACTATTTTTTTATAATACAATATTGGGTTACTAGTTTTAATAGTCACGCCATAT
>CAWVZX010000147.1:0-3048 GCA_963934755.1 uncultured Arcobacteraceae bacterium
TAGAAGTGAACAAAGTGCCGCAACTTCTGCAGATCCTAGATAAACTTGAGAATCTTTACCAAGTCTATTATCAAAGTTTCTAGTAGATGTAGAAAATACAACTGCGCCTTGAGCAACATTTGCTTGGTTACCCATACATAAAGAACAGCCTGGAATTTCCATTCTAGCTCCGGCTGCTCCAAAAATTGAATAATAACCTTCTTCTTGAAGAGTTTTTTCATCCATTTTAGTAGGTGGTGCAATCCATAATTTGCTTGGTACTACACCTTCGTCCTTAAGGACTTCTCCTAAGGCTCTAAATAATCCAATATTAGTCATGCAAGAACCTACAAATACTTCATCAATTCTATCAGTAATTCTTTTAGGATCAGCTAAAATGTTAGTTATTGTATCAACATCATCTGGATCATTAGGACAAGCTATTAATGGTTCAGTTATGTCATTTAAGTTGATTTCTATAGTTGCTAAATATTCTGCATCTTCATCTGGTGTTATTAATTCTGGATTTTTAATCCATTCCTTCATTTTATCTGCTCTTCTTTGAAGTGTTCTAGCATCTTCATACCCTTCTTCAATCATTTTTTCGATTAAAGCAATATTTGAAGATAAGTACTCAATAATTGGTTCTTTTTCTAATTGAATAGAACAAGCAGCTGATGATCTTTCTGCGGCTGCATCTGATAATTCAAATGCTTGCTCAACTTTAAGTTGTGGCAAACCACTTATTTCAATTATATTTCCAGCAAAAATATTTTTCTTACCTTTTTTCTCAACAGTTAATAAACCATCTTGAATAGCTTGGTAAGGAATAGCATTAACTAAATCTCTTAATGTAATTCCTGGTTGCATTTCACCTATAAATTTAACAAGTACAGATTGAGGCATAGTTAAAGGCATCATACCAGTAACACTAGCAAATGCAACAAGACCAGAACCTGCTGGAAATGACATACCTATAGGGAATCTTGTATGAGAGTCCCCGCCAGTACCTACAGTATCTGGTAAACATAATCTATTTAACCAAGAATGAATAACACCATCGCCTGGTCTTAAAGTAACACCAGATCTCGAAGTAATAAATTCTGGTAATGTATGTTGCAAATCGATATCAGCTGGTTTTGGGTAAGCTGCAGTATGACAAAACGATTGCATAACCATATCAGCGCCAAAAGAAAGTGCAGCCAGCTCCTTAATCTCATCTCTAGTCATAGGACCAGTTGTGTCTTGTGATCCAACAGTAGTACAAACTGGTTCAACATACATACCAGGTTTAACACCTTCGATACCACAAGCTTTACCGACCATTTTTTGTGCTTGAGTAAACCCTTTACCATTATCAAGAGGTTGAGTTGGGGTAATAAACAAATCAGATGCTGCTAGTCCTAATGATTCTCTAGCTTTTACGGTAAGACCTTTACCAATAATTAATGAAATTCTTCCACCCGCTCTCATCTCATCAGTTAATGTATTTGGAGATAATTTAAAATCAGATACTACTTCACCGTCTTTAAAGATTTGTCCAGCATATGGTTTAAGTACAATAACATCACCAGTTTCTAATTTTTCTACTGGCGCTTGAATTGGTAAACAACCTGAATCTTCTGCTGTATTGAAGAAAATCGGAGCAATAATATCACCGATTACAACACCAGCAGTTCTTTTGTTTGGAACACCCTTAATATCTCTACCCATATGCCATTGAACAGAGTTTATTCCTGATTTTCGGGACGATCCAGTTCCTACAACATCACCAACATATGCTAAAGGGTGACCTTTTTCTTTAAGTTCAATCATTTTATTTAATGGATTTTCCATTCTTGATTGTAACATTGAAGTTGCATGTAATGGAATATCTGCTCTTGTAAATGCTACAGTTGCGGGAGATAAATCATCAGTATTTGTTTCACCAGGAATTTTATATACTGTTAAAGTTATTTCTTCTTCTAATGCTGGTTTATTTGTAAACCATTCACCACTTGCCCAAGATTCTAAAACCTCTTTTGCTAAAGCATGTCCGCCATCAGCTAATTCTTTTACATCATTAAATGAATCATAAACTAAAATAGTATTTTTTAATTGTTCAGCAGCACTTTTCGCAACTTCTTCAATTTTTAATGCTTCAATAAGTGGAGTAACATTAAATCCACCCATCATTGTTCCTAAAATTTTAACTGCATCAATTTTAGAAATCACAGAACATTTTGCCTTACCTTGAACAATGTCATTTAAAAATGCAGCTTTAACATAAGCAGCATCATCTACCCCTGGATTAACTTGATTTTGAAATAATTCTAAAGCATATCCTGCATCTGTAGTATTATCTTTTAAAACTTCAACTAATTGAGCAGTTTGATCAGCAGTTAGTGCTAATGGTGGTAAACCGCCTTCTTGTAGTCTTTTTTCAGTATGTGCTTTATAATTTGCAATTATATTCATAAATAACTCCTTTGATCAATTTTATATGGAACTATTATATCAGATTAACCCTTATACTATTTTCTTATCTTTAACTAACTACTATATTTAATAATGCTGCCTAGCTTAGTTACATACAATAAATTTTATTTTATAATAAACAAATCTTTTCTTCCATATTAAATTGAGATTTCATTGTTAATAATCTACAAGCATTCTCTAAAATAGCCACTTTTTTAATAAGTTGATTCATATCTCTATCACACACATAAACTCCAATACCTTTTATGATTACAATACTTTTTTTTGATAAACTTAGTAATTTTGGCAATTCGATAATACTTCTCTCATACCAAGTATTAAAATTACCGGGATCATGTACGATAATTTTATCATAAGTCATTTTTCCGAAATAATCTTCAAATTGTATTTCGTCATGTACTAATGTATAAGCACATGTATAAGGAGGCATTCCACAAGCAATATATTTAGCTTCATGTAAATTTGTATAGATAGATTTATGTATCTCTGCTTCTATACTTGCAAAATTCCAACTATAATCTTTTTTTGACATATTAAGTTCACATAAAGTTGATTCTGTAATCTCATCGAATATTGCTTCTTTTGTATTGA
>CAWVZX010000148.1:0-3033 GCA_963934755.1 uncultured Arcobacteraceae bacterium
TATATCGCTTTTATAAATCATATTTCCTATAGTATTATATTCATAAGTCATAGATGTAGAATTAGTTTTAGTATCCGTATTTGCCTCTACAATTCTATTTAATCTATCATATCTATAGTTTTGAAAAACATTTAGATTATGGTCTCCTCTATATGTTACATTTGATAGCTTATCATATTCAAATGTAAGGTTTCGTATATCATTATCTTCGAAACTATAGCCTGTGTTTATCTTTTCTAAGTATCCAGCGTTGGAATATGTCTTATTGGTAATAAGTCCATTTCCTGATAGATACTTTGTAGTTCTTCCGTAACTATCTTGTTCTAGTGTTTTATAAAAATAGTTATGATCCTTATCGTCCAAAATAGCTTGATAGTGTTTATTTATACTATGATTGTCTTTTGCTTTTTCTTGATAACTTTTTGCTATATTTATAGCTGTTTTATACTCATTTATTGTTTGCTTTGCTAGGTTTTGATAATACTCACCATCAGACTTTAACCAATCAAAATTATTGTTATTTGCATATGATCTATACCAGTTGGCCGTGTTTTGATATGAGGTAGCTAAGCTTAAGTAATAGTTTGACCAATAAGCATAAGTAGATGCATATGAATTGTACAAATTAGATATATTTTGAAAATAGCTTTTTACAGATCCCGACCAAGTAAATCTTTGTGATAAGTTTAGATAATAATCAGCTATATTTTTATAATAATCTGACCATTCTTTATATACATTTCCATAGTATCTATATTTTATAGCATAGACTTCAAGCTTTTTCGCAGTATCTAGTAATGCCTGTTTATAGTTTGAATAGCGTTCAGCAAGATATTTATAATAATCTGCTTTTCTTTGTAACTCTTTAGCTTTATATTCATATTCTCTTTGCTGCTTATAATACTCAATAGAAGTACTTAAATTTTTTGAGATTAAGTTTATAAAATGCTCAGGATCAAAATCTTTTATCTGAGAAACTGGAGATTTGACAGCTTCTAAGTATCCATTTTGATTATAAATATTTTTTACTTTAAAGTTATTTGGTAAAGTTTTTTCAGTTAATCTTCCGTAGTTATCATATATAAATGACTCAGAATAAGGAACTTTATCTATGGTGGTCGTTGTTTGTACTACTCTTCCGTAGGTATCATAACTATACTCTTTTTTATAGTTAGTTTTCTCTTGTGATGTTAGTTTTCCTTTATACTTAGTATCATATAGCCATGTTGAAGTGCCGTCGTTATTTATCTCTGTTACTTTTCTTCCTAATATATCATACTTTATAGTGGTAGTTTGATCTTTTGCATCTTCTTGGCTAATTAATTGTCCTAAACTAGTATAAGCATAATGCCATATACCCATATCTGGGTCATTTTGATATATTTTATTCCCAAATAAATCATATTTTAGCTCTATTTCATTGCCTTCACTATCAATAGTTTTAACAAGTTGCTCATTTGCATTATAAATATATCTGGTATTTGCTCCATTTTCTTCTTCTATATAAGAGATTTTTCCTAAAGCATTTTTGCTAGTTCTTTTTTCATGACCTTTTGCATCTGTGAGGATTGTAGTAAATCCATCATAAGATATATTTTGTATCGCTCTTTGATTAGAAGGAGCCGGATCATCTTTTTGTATCGCTCTTTGATATTTATCATAAGATGTATATGAGAATTGTGGACTAGAATCACTAAAGTAAGGAGACGATACCTTGGATATCAATCCATATTTATCATAATATGTATCCGCAAAGATAGTCTTTCCATCAAATCCTACTTTCGAGACTCTTATCTTTTGTCCATAGGTATTATAATAAGTAGAAATAGGTTTTATTCCACTTGTACCAATAGTGATTTTATATAAAGCACCTTTTGTGCTATCCCAAGTATAGTCATAGTTTGTACTTGTACCATCGGCTATCATCTCTTGTGTTTTTTTACCAAAGTTATCATAAGTCCATCTTGTAGTTAAGTTGTTTGGATCCATATGGGAAAGTAGTTGACCATCTGCACTATATGTTTTTGTTTCACTGTGCCCTAATGGATTGGTTATTTTTATGCCAAATTTACCTAAACTATCATAAGTGATTTTTGTTGTTTTTGCTTCTACATCTGAACTACTTATAGTTTCACTTATTTTATTTCCCATACTGTTATATTTGTAAGTTTTTGTAATTGATTTTTCATTATTTGGTTCTATTGTTTCACTTTCTAATATACCTGTTCTGTCATTATAGGTAAAACTTGAAGATTTTGTTTTTCTATCTGCATAGGCTGTATTTGTTACATCTGCTTTTATAAGTCTTGCTAGTATCCATTTGTCTCTATCATTTTTAAAAGTATTAGAAGTGGTTTTTATAAACTCTTCACTATTTGTATTATCTGTTATTTGAGATGTCACTTTTCCAATATTGCCATACTCATCATACTCTTCATTTTGTATAATATTTGTTTTTAATAAGCTTCCATTATCGTAGGAATAAGTCTTTTGTTGTGTATTTTTTATTTTGTATATATCATCAGAACTACTTTGTGAATATTCAAATTCACTTTTTGATAATAGTTCATTTCCTAAGTAAGAATAACTCTCTTTAACCATGCCTATAAAAGGGTAATCTTGCCTAAAGTTTGTGACAGTTTTACTATCATTTAGGTGATTTGTAGTAGTGATTTTAGCAAATCCAAAACTCCCTAAGCCTTGTAGATTTGTTTTTAGTCCCTCATATTTATAGCTTGTTTTGAGTGTAGAATGATTTGAACCTTTTGTAGTGATACTTTCAACTACACTCATGGGTGAAATGATATCTCTATTTGGGTAGGTGCTATCTGAGTATTTTATATAAATTGGGTCTTGCTTTTCATTTAGTTTTTTGTAATTTATGGTGGTTTCATTTTTGAATGAGTCTGTAATTTTAGTTATTTTTCCAAAACCATTACCATTCGATAAATAAAGAGCATTTGAAACATTATAAACATTATTTACATTTAATAAATCAGCTAAACCATCACCATTAAAATCTGCAATATGTAA
>CAWVZX010000149.1:0-3005 GCA_963934755.1 uncultured Arcobacteraceae bacterium
GGATTAAATAGTACTTTAGATAAAAAAGTAGATATGTTACTGTCAAGTATAAATGATGCTTTAGAAGTTAAAAAAATACCTTTTGTAAGAATATTCTCGATCCATATTTCAATATTCTTAGTATTATTTTTTGTTACGATACTAAATAGTCCTGTAAATTTAAGTATTGGTTATGCTATATTTTCTGTTGGTATGGGTTGTGCTACTGGAGTGTTAAATCTCATGCTTATGCGTGAGAGAGGAAAGTATAAGATAAATAATCTTTTTTTTATTTTAGAAGAAGAGGGTATTGAACATCTTGAATCATTGCATAAAAAGTTAGCTAAGATTATAGATGATTGTAAAGTTGATGATACACTTGATGAGGTGGAAAAGTTAGAGACAAAACTAAAAGATACTATTGTTAAGTACATAAATTAAAAAAGAGACTCTAACTCTTTTTTTTTAAAACTAAATTTTTTAAAATCTTCTGTTTTCATATTAGCCTTTTAAGTTATTCTTTATGAGATAAGGTCATCTCATAAACCCATTTTTGTAAATCTTTCATATCATTGTATACTTTAAACAACTTATCGAGTAGTTCTACAGAGTAAAAAATATCATCGATTTCGTATTCAATATATGCAAATAAAGAATCCAACTTTGTTAGATAAGCATAATGTATGTCTTCTGTAAAATCTTTTGGAATTCTTTGATATTTTGCTTGTGTAGCATTGTAACCTTTGGCTTTTAAATCTTCTAAAATAATATGTAAAGAGATTCTATTTTTTTCATTTTTTATATAGGCTCTATATGTTTTAAGTAAGGGTGATTTAAGAGTTCGGATACCTGTTGCTACGAAATATTTCTCTTTTGTATAGTGCATATAAAAGCTAGAACTTTGCATACGATGACCTAAGCCTTGCCAAAACATTAAACCTATTTTATCTTTCATAGCTATTTTATTTTTACTAAATCTTACATCACGGTATATTTTAAATAATGATCCTGAAACTTTTGGCAATGCTTTAATAGTAGGTACAAGTATTTGTAGTGTTTCACCCATATCTTCTATAAAAGCTTTATTTGGTGCCAAAATATTCTTTTCCCAAATATGTCGATTGTCTTCAAACCAGACTTTAGAATTATTTTTTTCGAGATTTCTTAAAAATTTTATTCCCTCTTTGTTAAATCCATTAAATAACATCACACAACTAACAGATTTCTTGAACTCTTCCAATATCTCCATTGGTAAGTCTTACTTTAATGCCATGAGGATGAGTAGGTGAGTTTGTAAGTAAATCTTTTACAATTCCCTGAGTTAATTTACCACTTCTTTGGTCTTGTTTTAATACTATATTTACTTGTATACCTTGTTTTATATTGCTACGATTCTTCCCATCCATGAGTATATTCCTTAGAATTTTTATATATTATATCAAAAAATATTTTAATTAGGTATAATTGCTACTTAAAGAGAAATAAGGAATATATATATATGGATTACGGTCAAATATTTATGTATGGTTGGGGTTTAAATATATTTATGTTTTTAGCAAATTTATTAATTGCATTAAATATTATAAAATTTACGGATGTAGCAACCATGACTAACGAGCACCAAGTTTTGAGTGAATTAAAAATTGAAATTGATAAATACTATCCATACAAAGGATATGAAACTTTAATTAGTTATTTTATTCCATTTGTAGCTTTTTATAGAGTTCTGTGGAGATTGATAGAGATGATGGTGTTTTTCAATAGAAATGAAAATGCAAGACTGTTTGATTTTATGGTTTATAGATATAAAAAAGAGATATCTGATGCTAAAGAAAATACAAATTCTTAAATAAAAAGATTATAAAAATAAGGATTATTGTGAGTTTAATAGAATATATAAAAGTAATACGACAATATTAGTAGTTAAAAAGGGAATCTACCCAAAGATTAGACTTGGCTCAAACTCTATAACTAGAGCTTTAATTCTTAAGTCAAAAGGAATACAGTTTATCCAGCAAGGGGGTTGTTTTGATGAAGAACAAATCACTACTACGGATCCAGTAGATTTTGTAGATACTGCAACTAGTGGAAAATTTGACGAACTCTATGCCTTATATGGGTGTGACGAGATGCCACTTTTGGTTGCAGATACCGTGGTAACTTCAGACAATCAACTTTTGCGAAAAGCAAAAGATAAAAATGATGCAAGAAGAATGTTAGAACTTCAAAGTAACAACGAAGTCACTATTATTACTTGTATGATATTTAAATCAAAAGATACCTATATAAAAGATATATCTAGAACTACATATCACTTTAGTGAATTTTTTCCTAATGATTTAGATAAGTATATAAACAGTGGAGAGTGTATGGGAAAAGCAGGGGCAATTATGGTTGAAGGTTTTTGCAAACCGTATATCAAAAGTGTGGATGGTTATGAAAGTACTGCTATGGGGCTTTGTGTGGAGAAACTTTTAGCGTATATGTAACTTATGCACAGGACTCATGCCGTAATTTAACAATTTTAAGTAAATATGAATATTGTATAGTATTAAAGAATTAAATGCTAGAGTTAATGAAAATAATGGATTTTAGATGAAACTACTTTTCCTATTTATATTTACAACAGCTATATTTGCATCAATAAATGATAAAATTACTTTAGATTGGCTGGGAAAAAAGCCAACAAGTTTTGCAAAAGATTTTTATATTTGGAGATATCTTGATAAAAATATCACTTCAGAAGAATCGATCAAAGCATTATCACAAGTAAGACATCTTAATAATAAAATTTTATATAGATATATAAACAAATCAAACGATATAAATTTACAAGAATACAAAAAATGCATGCACTATAAAACAAAAGATTTATTAAATAAAGAAGCTTATTGTATAGAAGCAGGTCTTAGTATTTATGATGCTACGAAACTACCCAAGGAAGATTTGAAAAGAATTATAAATAAATTAAAAAAAGAATATACTTTATTTACAAAGAAATTAGAAGTATTACAGTCAAAAAAACC
>CAWVZX010000150.1:0-2974 GCA_963934755.1 uncultured Arcobacteraceae bacterium
AACCTAACATATCTGACCATACTAAAACCTGACCATCTACATCAAGTCCAGCACCAATACCTATAACTGGTACATTTACAGATTGTGTTATCTCTTTTGCGGCTTCTGGTTTAACACCTTCTAAAACGATACAAAAAGCACCTGCAGATTCTATTGCTTTAGCATCTTCGATGAGCTCCTGAATATTTTGAGTATCTTTGCCTTTTATTTTATATCCACCTTCACTTCTAACATTTTGAGGCATAAGTCCTATATGACCTACGACTGCTATTGAACTATCAGTAAGATGTTTTACTATGTGTGCTTTGCTTTTTCCACCTTCAATTTTAATGGCATCTGCTGATGTTTGTTGATAAACCAACATCGCATTTTTAAAAGCTGTTTTTTCATCAATATATGTTCCAAAAGGCATATCACAAATAATAAATGTATTTTTAGAACCATTACACACTGCTTTAGTATGATAAATCATATTTTCCATAGTGATACTTAAAGTATCACTATTCCCCCCAAAACTCATATTTAAACTATCACCTACTAAAATAAAATCAACTTCTCCATCAAATAAATTAGAAAATAAAGCATCATAGGCTGTTATCATACTTAATTTTCTCTTACCTTTTGAACTTTTAATCGAAGATAAGGTTTGCTTTTTTACTTGTTGCATAATGTCCCTTTATCATATTATAAACCTATTATAAGTTTTATGTTAAGATTATAACAAAAAAAAATAAAATTAATTATAAATAGGAATAATATGAAAAAATTAGTCGGATTCATAACGGCAGGTCTTCCCGAAAACAATTTTACAATAGATTTAGCATTACAAATGAAAGAAGCAGGTGTTGATACCTTAGAATTAGGTATTCCATTTTCTGATCCTGTTGCAGATGGACCAATCATAGAAAAAGCTAGTTTAAGAGCCTTACAAAATGGATTTAAATTGGATAATTTATTTGATATTACAAGTAAAATTGCTCCTCATATGGATACATTATGGATGGGATATATGAATCCTTATTTTCACTATGGAATAGAAAAGTTTTTACAAAAAGGAAAAGAATATAATGTAGCTGGATCAATTATTCCTGATTTGCCTTATGAAGAAGCAAAAAGATACAAAGAAGTATTTTCACAATACAATCAATCTCTTATTGATTTTGTAGCACCAACAGATAGTATGGAAAGAATAAAAACTATGACACAAAATAGTAAAAAGTTCATCTATATGGTAGCTTATGCAGGCATTACAGGAAGTGGAGCAAAAGAAGATTTAACAAAAATTATTTCTCATGTAAGAGAATCTACAAATACACCTTTATATATAGGATTTGGGGTTGATGAAAATACTGCAAAAGAAAAATCGCAAGGTGTAGATGGTGTCATCGTAGGAAGTGTATTTGTCAAACATTTACTAGATGATAGTTTATGTTATAACGAAAAAACTACAAAGATATTGAATATTTGCAAAAAAATTAAAGAGGAAATAAATAGTTAAGAGGTTATAAAACAACCTTACACTATAATTTTCCTTCAAAAATGACCCTGTCGTCTAGTGGCCAAGGACGCAAGGACTTCATCCTTGCAACGTAGGTTCAAATCCTGCTGGGGTCGCCATTACTTAATCTAACAAGATCTCATAAAATCTATTAAAGAATCTACTATATATAATAAACATGAAAAGGCTAAAAATGAGACGACCAAAAAAAATACTCCTAAATGGCACACTATGCAAAATATAATTCAAGAAGTAAAAAATAATCGCTACTACGAAGAACCTACCAATATAACAATAGATTTATTCAGAGGTTATGCTGACACAAATAATGAAAGAATAGAGCTATTTCAAGAATTTGGTCTTAAATTGACGCAAAAAGGTTCAAACTATATCTTTGAATTCATATCTTAGAATTCATAGATACCAATAATATTTACATTAATATTATTATTTATACAATAACTTCAAATTAAAGTGTTCTTTTATTTATATGATAAATAGAATAATCTTCTTTAAGGCTAATTGTGTTACTTTAGATACTTATTATATAAATTAAAAAGGAAAATAATAATAAGTACAAACTATAAATTAGGACAAGATAATGTGAAATTACTTGGTTTTGAAATACATAATCCTGTATTTCCAATCAGTGCTATATTAATCTTAGCTTTCGTGATAATGACTCTATTGGCACCAACAGAATCAAAAGAGGTGCTAGATGGTGCAAAATGGTGGTCAATTAACAATTTTGACTGGTTATTTATGCTTGTGGGAAATATATGTGTACTTTTTTGTATAGCATTAATTTTTTTACCAGTAGGAAAAGTTAGAATAGGTGGAGATGATGCGAAACCTGAATTTTCAAGAATTGCATGGTTTTCAATGCTCTTTTCTGCAGGTATGGGTATTGGATTGATGTTCTGGTCTGTAGCTGAGCCTGTTGCATATTACACTTCATGGTGGCATACTCCATTAAATGTTGCAGCTAATACAGAAGCAGCGAAAGACTTAGCAATGGGTGCAACTATGTTTCACTGGGGATTACATCCTTGGGCAATTTATGCTGTAGTAGGTCTTTCTTTGGCATTTTTCTCTTACAGTAAGAAGCTACCACTTACAATGCGTTCTGTTTTCTATCCTATTTTAAAAGAAAGAATTTGGGGATGGCCTGGTCATATTATTGATATAATAGCTGTTTTTGCTACACTTTTTGGGCTTGCTACTTCATTGGGCTTTGGAGCACAGCAAGTTTCTGCAGGATTGAACTTTTTATTCGATATAGAATCATCTGTTAATACTCAAATATGGATTATTATTGGTATTACATCTGTCGCTATTGTTTCAGTTGCAAGAGGACTAGAAGGTGGGATAAAAGTTTTAAGTTTATTTAATATTCTCTTAGCTGTTGTTTTAGTTTTATTTATTATTATTTTCGGTCCAACACTCTTAATCATTACAGGTATAGGTAGCACAGTT
>CAWVZX010000151.1:0-2821 GCA_963934755.1 uncultured Arcobacteraceae bacterium
AACAAGTGTAATGAACGATAATATCAAGTTTTTAAGTGTCGCATAACGAAATTATAAAAAAATAAAAGAAAAATAAAAATATGATATAACACACTTATGCATTACTACATAAAAAGAATAATTGTGCACAGATTAAATTTAACAATAGATGAATCACTATATGAACAAGCAAGAGCATTTAGTTTTATTGAAAAAAATCAATATCACAAATGGTTTGAGAAAGTTTAAATGAATACCTTTGAAGTAATAGTAAAATTAAACAACAAGCTAATTTAATATTAGAAGAAGATGATGAAAAAGAAATTTTATCAATATTGGCAAATAAAGAATTTATATCAAATAATGATTTTAAAAATAAATTCAACTTATGAAAATATCATATGAATGAAAAAGAGATTCAAATATTAAAAGTTGATAACAGAGGTGATATTTACAAATAGTGCAAATTGCATGGAGAGAAGAAAAATGAGCTTTAGTAGCTCATTGATCCTGCATTTAATAGTCCGATACTGATTGATAAAAATGCCATTAGTATTCCAACAGGAACAACACCTTGCGATATTTTACTTTCAAGTGAGTATTTACCACTAATTCTAGTAACAGCTAAAGCAAATACAAGTTGAATAACAATAGCAACAATACCCCACACTAAAAAATCAACATAAGATACTGAACTAATAAGTGCACTATATAAAGGAACAGAAACTCCTATAATAGCTCCAGAAAAACCTAGTGCTGCTGCTGTGTTATTGTCTTCAAAGATTAATTTATAATCATCATAAGGTGTAACTAATGCGTATAAGTAAAGAAAAATCACTACTAATAATAATGCGGTACTAAAAAATAAAATAAATCCGATAAATGATTCTATTTCCATGTTTAAATCCTTTTTTTAAAATAATATCTAAAAGTTGCTAAAATAGGAATTTATTGTATAATAGTTCAATATAGGGAGTATTCATGTCGTATTTTGTTTATATTCTTGAGTGTAGTGATGGAAGTTTATATACAGGAATCACTAAAGATGTAACAAAACGCTTTGATGAACACAATACTAAAGCTTCAGGTGCAAAATACACAAAAGCAAGGCGTCCCGTAAAAGTAGTATATGAAGAGCCTTCACTAAATAGAAGTACTGCATCAAAAAGAGAATATGAAATCAAAAAACTTACAAGAATACAAAAACTTCAATTAATTAACTGTATAAAATTTTAAAGATACTAATATATTTTTTATGCTAGTATAAATCATTGAACATAAATACTACAAATTTTAGGAATATACTTATTCAACATTTAACAATAAAAAATTTACACTTTAAATATAAAACTTCCACTATGCCTATCTTTGAAAATCTTGATTTAGAATTTGAACAAGGATGGTGCTGTCTCGTTGGCTCGAATGGTTCTGGTAAAAGTACACTTTTAAAACTTATTTCAAAAGAATTAAAGTATGAAGAGGGAAGTGTAAAAGGCAATGACTTGACTCATTACTGTATGCAAAGTACAGAAGAGATGCCCACAAACCTCCAAGATTTTATGGAAACATACACAAGTAAATCTTTTAGAATAAGAGATATGTTACATATCAATGACGAATGGCTTTATCAATGGGATACACTCTCTTTTGGTGAGAGAAAAAGAATGCAAATAGCTCTTGCTATTTTCGAAGAACCTGATGTTTTATTAGTAGATGAACCTACAAATCATCTGGATACGAAAAGTAAAAATATAGTATTAAATGCTCTTAAAAGCTTTAAAGGTATCGGGATACTGGTCAGCCATGATAGAGAACTTTTAGATAGTTTATCAAAGAGTACAGTTATTTTAAAAAATCAAAATATTTTCTCATTTAAAACAACTTTCTCTAAAGCGATGGACGAATATAATATAAATATGGAGTTTTTAGAAAGAAACCAAAGTAAACAGTATAGTGAATTAAAAAAACTCAAGAAATCAATACAATCTCAAGAAGAAAAAGTGAGTCAATCAAAAAAAAGAATGTCAAAAAAAGATTTAGGTAAAAACGATAAAAATAGTAAAACTAAAATTGATCTTGCTAGATTTACAGGAAAAGATAAAAATGATGGACAACAACTATCAAAACTAAAATCTAAACAAACCAAACTAATATCAAATTTAGTCAAGACTGATAAAGTATTTGAACTAGGTATTGAATTTAATGATGGTAAAACTAAAAATATTTTCCCTATCTTGATTAAAAAGAATACTTTAAACTTATCAGAAACTAAAAAATTGTCATATCAACTACTTGTAATCAATGAATATGACAAAATTGGCATCATTGGAGAAAATGGTGCAGGCAAAAGTAGCTTTTTAAATCATCTACTAGCTAGCGTTGATTTAAGAAATGAATACTTATATATTCCTCAAGAAGTAACTCAAGAAGAAAGTAAAAAACTATTTGATGATATAAATTATCTTACAAATGAGTTACAAGGTGAAATATACACAATAGTCAGAAAACTAGGCTCAGACCCTATCAAACTGAAAGATAGTTATATACCAAGCCCAGGAGAAGTGCGAAAGTTGATGATTGCACAAGGACTTTTGCAAAGTCCATCTTTAATTATCCTTGATGAACCGACAAATCATATGGATTTGGATTCTATTCTCTCACTAGAAGCTGCTTTAAAAGAATATAGTGGAACAATGATTGTAATCTCTCATGATAAAACTTTTCTAAATGCTGTGGTAAGTGATACTTGGGAATTTAAAAAAGAAAATGACAATCTATATAATATAAAAAATTGAGACTGTAAAATAAACTGTGTAAACCCACCTTCTATTCCTAAATCACT
>CAWVZX010000152.1:0-2791 GCA_963934755.1 uncultured Arcobacteraceae bacterium
TATTTCTAAATCATTATGATTTTTAATGTAATCACTGATTGTATCTATATGTATATTTGCTTGAAGATGTAAATACTTGAGTTTATTTACATTAGAACTCAATAAGTTAGTTTCAACTAAGCTTATACTAATAAAACCAAATAACACAAGCAGTATAATTGTAGTTAGCAATGCAAATGACTTTTTCAAATTCTGATTTTCCAAATTTGACATATTTCATCATTCTCTATACAAATACTGATACTCTTTATATTATTTATTTGTGATGTCTTGAATTTGGATATATTTTCCAATAAAAGGTTATTGTTAAAATACAATTTTTCATCTTTAAATTGTATTTTTGTAAAATCATTATTTTTAATTAAAAATAATCTTGTCGTTTCTAAAATAATGGTTTTTTCAACATAAAATGTATTAAGATGATTTTCTTTTACTAAGGTCAAAACCATATTAGATGATACTATTGCAATAACAGAAAATAATAATAAACTAACTAAAATTTCTAAAAGTACAATAGATTTTTTCAAGAACGATATCTCATAAGATGTCGTGTAAACTATTGGCTTTATTCATCCAAGCACTTATACCTTCATAATCTTCATCTTCAAGCATTTTTTTCATATCTTGCATTTGTTTTGCATATATATCCAAAGAGCTTAGAAGATTTTCTCTATTTTGCCTAAAGATGTCTGTCCACATCAAAGATGAGGATTTTGCGATTCTACTCATGTCTTTAAATCCACCAGCAGCTAAAGTAGTAATATTTTCTGGGTTTTCATGAGACATAACAGTATTTGCTAGTCCATAAGAAATGGCATGTGGTAAATGTGAGATATAGCATGCATGTACATCATGTGTATACGAATCCATATTTACTATTCTCATAGCAATCGCATTAAATATATCTAACACTCTATTTTTATGTAGCGTATCACATACATCTAGATCACATAAAACTATTGTTTTACCTTCATATAAACCATCAATAGCAGCACTTGGTCCAAACTTTTCAGTTCCTGTCATGGGATGAGCTGGTACAAAGTTTTTGCGTATACTTTTTGGTATGTTATCTACTATGAGTTTTTTTGTACTTCCGAAGTCTATCACAGTAGTATTTGCAAGTATTCCTTCTAGTTTAGGCATAAACTTTATAATTGCATCTACTGGTATACTAAGAACTATAACATCGCATTGAAGTAACTCATCAAGGTCTACTATTTTATCTATTAGATTTAAATCCATAGCTTGTGTTTGATGACTCTTATTGTGATCATACCCTACTACACTATAAGATAGATTGTATTTTTTGATAACTTTAGCAAATGACCCACCCATTAGTCCTAAACCAACTATTCCAAATTTTAGCTTTTTATTATTCATGTTATCGTTCATTTATCACCTTATGATTATCTATTGTATTCTTTAAGAACTCTTTGGGTATCTCTTTTCATAGTTTTTTCTTTTAAATCTTCTCTTTTATCGTAATCTTTTTTACCTTTTGCTATTCCAATATTTACTTTAAATGTATTTTTATCATTAAAGTACATTTTAGTAGCAACTATTGTGTATCCATCTTTACTAACTTTTTCAAAGAGTTTATTGATTTGTTTTCTATGCATCAAAAGTTTTCGCTCCCGTCCTTCTTCTGGACGATACGAAACATGAGCAGTCTCTAGGTGTGATATATTCATATTTAATATAAACACTTCATTTTTTATAATTCGTACAAATGATTCTTTAAAGTTCATTCGTCCAGCTCGTATAGCTTTTACTTCACTTCCTTTTAAAACTATACCAACTTCAAATATATCTTCGATATGATAATCATGAAAAGCTTTTTTATTTAAAAATTCTTTTACATTTACTTTCTTTTTATCTTTCTTTGCCAAGTTCATTCCTTATCTATATATTATTATATCAAGATATATTTAAACCTTCAAGTTTTTTAATGTTAAATGTCCGTCTATGTATTTTACAATACCCATGCTTGATAATGGCATTCGTATGTGCTTTTGTTCCATAGCCCTTATGTTTAGAGAAACCATACTCTGGGTACTCATTTGCTATTTCACACATGTATCTATCACGACTTACTTTTGCCAATATAGAAGCTGCACTCACCTCTTGTATTTTGGCATCTGCTTTTACTAAAAAGTTTAGATTTGCTATACCAAAGGTAGTGTTGCCATCCATTAGGTATTCTTGAGCTTCTATATTTTGCATGATTTCTTTTATGGAGTTTTGTAAACACATACTCAAACCTAGCTCATCTATCTCTTTTGCACTTGTAAATACGATATGATATAAACTATTTTCTTTGATGATATCAAAAAGCTTTTCTCTTTTCTTTTCACTTAGTTTTTTAGAATCATCCAACTCTTTCACATCATTTAAAAGTACTACACCAGCTACGCTCAATGGACCAGCAAAAGGACCGCGACCAGCTTCATCTATGCCACATAAGTTAGTATGATAATTTTCTCTCATTTCAATACCTTAAAACTTCAATCAAGTACCATTAATAAAGTCTTTATTGAAATTTGTATAAAATTCAAGTTAAATCACATTATATCAATTTCTATCTTTTTTAGGTATAAATAGGGTAGAAATGAAAATGATAAAATACTGAATCTTTATTTTGAAAGTATAACCAAAATTCAATAAATGATTAAAGGCTAAAAATGGCTATGATAAAAACTAAAAAAACTGGTGTATATTATAATGAAATTGAAGATAAAGACAAAGTTTATTATTTTAGTTACAATGATATAAATGATAGTAAAAAAAAGAA
>CAWVZX010000153.1:0-2785 GCA_963934755.1 uncultured Arcobacteraceae bacterium
GTACAGCCTAGACAAAAAGAGATCGATATTAGTATTAGCGATGATAATAGTGAAAGAATAAAAGAGCGTCTAGATATTGTGGGTTCAAATATAGTTATTGGAATCATATTTATTGTATTACTTGTATGGCTACTCGTAAATGCAAGAATGTCATTTATTATATTTTTAGGTATACCTACATCATTTGTCATGGCATCTATTTATATGTATCTTTTTGGATACAGTATAAACCTTATTTCATTAGTTGGAGTTTTATTAGCAATTGGGATAGTCGTCGATGATGCTATCGTTGTAAGTGAAAATATTCAACAACACATAGAAGAAGGAATGTCACCCAAAGAAGCTGCCATCAAAGGTGCAAATGAGATGATTAAACCTGTTACGATTGCAAGTATTACCACTTTGTTTTCATTTTTGCCAGTGCTTATGCTAAGTGGTACTATGGGTGAAGTTATGAAACTTATACCTATTGCACTTTCTGCTTTAGTTATAGCTTCACTTATAGAATCATTTATTTTTTTACCAATACATGCAGCGCATACACTTAAAAGTGGTGCAAAAGTTACAAACTGGAGCTATGTAAATAAAATTTATAGTCAAATTATTCATTTTTTTATGAGATGGAAAAAAACATTTTTAATTATTTTTATCATTCTCGTTCCTCTTCTAACTGCAACTATGATAAAACAATCAAAATTCCAAATGTTTCCAACTTTTGATGCAGACAATATAAAAATATCCATCAAAGCAAATCAAAACACAACACTAAAAGAATCATTTGAAATTGTTAAAAACATCGAACAAGATTTAATTAAAAACAAAGAGAAGTACCATATAAAAAGTATAGACTCTCGTGCTGGATATAGGAGAGATAGTGGAAGTAATACAGAAAGATTTCCTTATGTAATGTACATGACAGTTGAGTTAAATAAACTAGCACCCAGTAATTTTTTGGATAATTATATTACACCTTATTTAAGTATGTATTATGATAAAAAAGAACGAAATAGAACAAAATCATCTCAAGAAATTTCAAATGATTTAAGTACTTTTTTATCACAAAATGAATACAAAAAAATATTTAATCTTACGGATTTGGTTGTTCTTGAAAGAAAAGTTGGACCTATAAAAGCAGATATAAAAATTGGATTAATTTCTAATGATAATAAAAAAATAATTATAGCTATAGAAGAATTGACAAACAAACTAACATCAATCAATGGTACCAAGTCTGTCGCACATTCTGCTCAATTTGGAATAGATGAAATAAAATTAAAAATAAATTCTTATGGTCAACAACTAGGGCTAACAGAATCAAGTATTGGCACTTATTTATCAAATCTTTACCTTGTGAAAAAAAAATCTGTTTCCTTCGATGATAAAGAGATGCTAGATTTAAAAATTGGAAGCTTGAATAAAGATGATTATGAAAGTTTTAAAAATAATGAAATTAAATTAAATGATGGAAGAATTGTAAGGCTCAGTCAAATTTGTGATTTTACAATTCAAAAATCATTTGAACAAATTATAAAAGATAATGGAATGAAAAACTTTTATATCTATGCCAATGTTGATACAAAACTCACTACATCTTCTGAGGTTATGGATCAATTAAATCCACTTTTAAAAGAGATTCAAGAAAGTGGTATTAAAATTGTGCGAAAAGGTGAAGCCAAAAAGAAAAATGAGTTAGCACGAGATATGTTATATGCATCAATTTTAGCTATAACCCTTATCATGTTGGCCATGCTATATCTTTTTAATTCCTTTAGAGAAACTGCGATTTTAATGTCTGTTATACCATTTTCCTTTTTAGGTGTGTTAATAGGACATAAACTAATTGGTCTAAATTTATCTATGCCTTCTATTATTGGAGCCTTAGGTCTTGCTGGAGTTGTAATAAATGATGGAATTATTATGATGACATATCTTAAAAAAGCCAAAAATATTGAACAAGTATTTTATAGAGCAACAAAAAGATTTCGTCCAATTGTCCTTACAACAATAACCACTTTAATTGGTATGAGTTCATTGATATTTTTCGCAACAGGTCAGGCTGTAATTTTTCAACCAATTGCAATTGCACTTGGATTTGGACTAGCCTGGGGAACTGTATTAAACCTTATTTATTTGCCGGTTTTATATACATTTTCTCGCAGTTTGAAATAAGTTAAATGTATTATAATTATCTTTTAGATAGACTATTCTCTTATTATACTTCAAGGAAATACATTGTATAAAAAAAATTTACTTATATTACTTATATCAATTAATATTATAGCTTCTGAGCGTTTCGAAAAAATAGAATTTCTAGGTCTAACACAAATATCAAACCAAGTAGCGATTGAAACTACAGATTTGAAAAATAACACCTATACTGTAGAAGATATAAATGAAGCAATAAAAAGATTTTACAAGTTTCAATACTTCTTAAATATTTATGTAACAAAAGAAAAATCTACTTTAAACTTTCATTTTGAAGAAAAACCATTTATTGCTAAAATCGAGATGACTGGCTATAAAAATAGAGATGATGAGCTAAAAGCTCTTTACAGTAGTATGGGTATCAAAAAAGGTACTATGTATACAAAAGAAAGGGTTAATAAAGCTAAAAAATCACTTTTATTGGCATTAGAAAGAGAAGGTTATATCAATTCCGTAGTTGAAGTAAGTGTTGAAAATATTAACAAAACAAGTGTTTTCATAAAATTTGCAGTAAATAAAGGCGAAGCAATTACCATTACAAAAATTACATTTAAGGGTGCAAAAGCTCTAGAAGTAAGTG
>CAWVZX010000154.1:0-2672 GCA_963934755.1 uncultured Arcobacteraceae bacterium
ACATGTATCACGGTCGGAACATATCCTTTTATATCAGGATCAATTCCCTGAATACTACTTGTTGATAAATCATCACTTATCCTTGTTCCAGCATGCCTTCTTTGTAACCAATCCATCAATGACATTAGAACTATACCTATTGCACCAAATATAACAACAGCTGAAAAGTTTGCTAGCATTTTAGGGTATGTAAGATTTGTAGGCGGTTGTTCTATACCTTGATTCATTTTTATAAAATTATCTATAGCAGTTTGGTTGACCAGAGCAGTTCGGTTGTCCAGAAGCACGGTATTCCCCTCATTAGTTACATTGGTCTTGCTCTTCATTATTTTAGTCCTTAATGTATTTTTGATACCTCTATAGCGTTTTAATTTATCTTCATTCTTAGCAAACATTCCTTCATTCAAAGATCCTAGCATATATTGTGAACCAATTAATTCATTTTCTTGTGTTTTAGTATAAAATTTAAAATCAACCACAGAGGTATAATTTTCAGAGAGAGTATTCCCATAATTCACTAATCGTATGATAGAAAAGTATCCCCAGACCGAAAATTGCCAAGGATTTATATAAACAAAAGGACCACCAAGCCCCAAAGTAAATCTAGAAGTATCCTCTAAATAACTATTTGAAAACAATATGCACGAAATGCTTATCTGCAGAACATAGGCATTAAAAGCATAATATGAACCAGCTTTTTCATAGTAATAATCAGTATTTACAACCTTACTATTTATATTTGAAGTATAATAAGACTCATTATGTTCATCACCTTCTCTATAGTTATATGACATCTCATCATAAGTAGACTTAAGGGTATCTACATTTGTATAGTTTTTAGTATTTCCCTCTTGCATACTAATATTTGTATAATTTTTACTATCTTTAATTTTTGAAGTTGCACTTATATAATTACCACTTGAAAAACTTAATGTATCACCAAACCTTATATTGATAGTATTTCCTACACTAAGTGTTTGCTTGTCTGCTGTGTAATTAGAATAAACTGGATGAAGAATTTTTTCATAATTCCATACATCTTCAAATTTTTCTTCAATGATTATTTCTTCTTGAGCAAGCAAGTCCTTAAAATTACTTTTATTACAAGCTAAGTCGTTCGTAAATATTGCCTTTTGTGCGTCAAAGGTATCATTAATATCATTATCAGCATAAGGAGCAAAATTAAAAGTGAATGCATTATCAGCATAATGAGCAAAATTAAAAGTGAATGCATTTATTTTGTCTTCCAATCTTTTTTGTAGACCGTTGTTACCACCAATAGCTTCTTCGGTAGTTTTATGTATGTCTTTAAGGATAGCAGTTTGTTCTATTTTCAGTAGGCTCAAGTCGGACTGTGTTGGATGAGCTTTAGAATTATATTTCTCATCCATTTTACTCAATTTTCTCAATTCATCATGAATATTAGTAAATTTAATCATAATCAGCTATCCACTAATTTCAATTTTTGAGTTCTTTCAAACTTTAAAACTTCAAAATCATTTGATATATTTATACTCATTTTATAACCTTTAAATAATATTAATAATTAGTATCAATAAAAGTATACAAAAACAAGCTTACTTGAAACTTAATTTTAATATTGGTTATCATTATCGAATATACAAACCATAAGTGGCTTAATGAAAAATATGAGTGCCTAAAAACTTAAGTAAACTACGATAGCATAAGAGTTTAAAAAGGATTGTTTACAAATGGCTGTAAAAAAACAATAAAAGATGTCTAAACTGCTTTAAAACAACATACGAAAAAGAGGTACTCAAAGAGGAATTATCAGATACTTTTGTAACGATTGTAACACCTCATTTAGTTCAAAAAGGCGACCAAAAAATTTACAAGAAATAATCTTCAAAAAGTATGTTTACAAAAGACAAATACTAAAAGATTTAGCTGGGGAATACCATAGAAGTTTACCATGGGTAAGAATGCAAATATCAGACTATCAACCACCTGAAAAAATACATAATCCAAGACCTGTTGTTATAGTTTGTGATGCTACCTTTTATGCTAAAAGAAGAGATAAATTAGGGAGTTTAGTTTTTAAGGATATTGATAGTGAAACTATCTTTGATTACAAACAACTGTTACAAACTCTTTTAGATTTAGAATACACAATACAATCTATCATTATAGACGGTAAGAGAGGCTTAGATAAAGCTTTTAAGGACTATCCTATACAAATGTGTCACTTCCATCAAAGAAAGACAATAAACAAGTACTTAACAAGAAACCCAAGATTGGAAGCTAGTAAATATTTACAAAAAATATAAATAAATGGTATGAAAAACACAAGGACTTTTTGAATGAAAGATTAATCTCAATAGTCACAGGGAAAGAACAATACACACACCCTAGAATTAGGTCTGCTTATAGAAGTTTAATAACAAATTTACCATATCTTTTTACTTACAAAAATGAAAAAAATATACTCATTCATAATACAACAAATTCTATTGATGGTGGAGTATTCTCCCCTATGAAAAAGTTACTTAAAATACATAATGGTTTTACTAAAAGTTTGAAGTTAAAAATGGTGGATGATTATCTTGTAATTATAAGAAAAAGTGATTATTTAGGCACTCATATTTTTCATTAAGTCGATTTATACTACAAATCCAATAGAATCTTTAAATGCTACTATAAAAAGGAAGACA
>CAWVZX010000155.1:0-2641 GCA_963934755.1 uncultured Arcobacteraceae bacterium
TCCTGAATCTCCATAAAATTCTACTAATGTTTTATCTTCAGCATATTCAATAAGTTTTTCAAATTGAGATTTATAACTAATTGCACCAAAAGTTAAATCCAAATTCTTCAATTTAACATAATTGTTAATATCATATTTGTTAATTAAAGGTAAATAAAACTTAATATGTGAAATACCAGAAACACTATTTAGATGTATCAAATCTTCTTTAGTGATCATGGCAATTACACGATTTATCTTTTCTTCTTTTATTTTTTTAATAGCGGTAATTAAATTATCTTTATTTTGAATAATAATATCATATACATTTAACTGAAATTGCTTATCCTTGTACATTAAATATGTATTAATGCTGTTTGTAGCTTCTAATGCATATTTGCCTATAGTAGCTGAAGGAAATATAATTGCGATATTTATATCGTCTTTTTTTAAACCTAAATTGGATTCACTATTCATATTACTAAAATAAATTTTATTAGATGTACTCTTTAGTGATTCATTTTCATTAAAATTGTAAGTTCTTTGCGTACACCCTGTTACTATAAATATCATTAGCAACAATTTTATCAAAATCTTCATTTTTTATCCAATATATTTTTTATTTTTATTAAGTCTTGAAACATTTTTTCTTTATATGATGGATTTTGATTAATAAATAAGGGATCCATCAATGGAATTAATTTTATATCATTAAAACTATAGAGATTTCCAGAAATATTTACAATTTCCTCATTAATCTTCATCATGTATTCAAATGTCTTACCCAAAGTTATAATCATTTTAGGTTTTATTATTGAAATCTGCATTTCTAAATAAGAAATACATTTGTCAACTTCATCATCGAAATATTTTTTTTGTCTTTTTGTTTTACATTTTATAATATTTGTCATGTATATATCATTAATATTTACTTGTAAAACATTTTCAAACATTCTTTTTACTATTAAATACATTCTTTTATCATCAAAATCATAATTAAGTCCAATGAGCAGAATATCACTATTTTCATTACCCACACCAAAAGAAGTAGATTCTTTAGATTTATATAACTCGCACAATGAACAGTTGTTAACATAATCTTCAAGAGATTTCATATCACCTGGTAAACTCAATTTTTTAGTATTTTTTCTTTTAAAATTGATAGGACTAATATATTCTGCCCCTAAATATTTCTTCATTTCTAGTATATTTATTATTTCTAATTTCATTTTATTTGTTATATTCATTAGTAAATTATACATAAAAAAAGGGGAAGTTGCAAACAACTTCCCCTTTTTTTAATGATATATTATTTATATCTATGTGTTATTCTTCCTTTATCCAAAGAATAAGGTGTAATTTCTAATTTTACAGTATCACTTAAAAGAATTTTTATATAGTGCATTCTCATTTTACCTGATATATGGCACAATACTACATGACCATTGTCAAGTTGAACTTTAAATGTTGCATTAGGTAAAACTTCTATAACCTTACCATCAACAACGATTACATCATCTTTTGCCATTAATTATCCTTTTGACTTATAATTGAGTTAGTATTTCAGCTTTGCCATTAACAATAGCAACTTGATGCTCGTAGTGACTAGTTCTTAAACCATCTGCACTACGTACCGACCATTTATTCTCGTCAATTACAGGCTCTTGATTCTTTTGGCACACCATTGGTTCTAAACAAAAAATCATTCCATTTTTTATTTTTGGACCTTGCTTTGGATTTGGACTGTCTAAATAATTTGGTATTTCAGGAGCACAATGTGCTACACGGCCTATACCATGTCCACAAAATTTAACCATTGGGACATATCCACGTCCTCTAATAAAATCTTCGATTGTTGCGCTTAATTCCTTAAACCGCATGCCCTCTTTAATATTATCAATAGCATGATACAAGGCATCTTTACTACAAGCGATTAAGTCTTCATCTTCTTTACTTATTTTTCCAATTGCCATAGTAATTGCTGCATCACCATACCAACCATCTATTTCGCTACCTACATCAACACCTAAAATATCACCTTCTTTTAAAATTGTATTATCAGGCATACC
Source organism: uncultured Arcobacteraceae bacterium (assembly GCA_963934755.1). Lineage (GTDB taxonomy): Bacteria > Campylobacterota > Campylobacteria > Campylobacterales > Arcobacteraceae > JAIOSF01. The sequence continues at coordinate 2,049 of CAWVZX010000155.1, forward strand.
GTGAATTACAACTTCATTTAAAGATGTACATACGCCATACGGGAAACCATATAGTCCTTTGAATGAAGCTCTTGCACCTAAACTATTAAGGTATTTTTCACCCATAGTACTAACTTCTATAAGTGTCATGCCAGCATTTATATTCTCTTCTAGATATTTTAATGTTTTTGCAACAGCATTACCTGCTATACGAAGTTTTTGAATATCCGAAGCTTTTCTTAGTGGTATTGCCATAATTATAATCCTGTCGCGCTTAGCGTATTGTATTTATCGTTATACTGCTGAGCTTCTATTTTTCTCATAGTATCAATAGCAACTTGAACTACAATTAAAACAGCTGTACCACCAAAGAAAAATGGCACACCCATTGCTTTAACAATTAACCAAGGCAATGTTGCTACAAGTCCTAAATAAATAGAACCCCAAAATGTAAGTCTACTTGCAACTTCATTTAAAAGTTTTTGTGTACCCATTCCAGGAGAAATACCAGGAATAAATCCACCTTGTTTTTTTAAATTCTCAGAAATATCTTTAGCATTAAAAGTTATAGAAGCATAAAAATATGCAAAAAATACAACAAATAAAAATGTAAT
>CAWVZX010000156.1:0-2609 GCA_963934755.1 uncultured Arcobacteraceae bacterium
TAATAGATTTTAATCTCTTTGTCAAGGTGTTTTGCTTTGGATTTGCTTAAATTTTTTCTATCACTTCTTTATTTGACAAATGATGAGTAGAAGATGTACTCAAAATTAGCTATATATGAATATTATTATGCTCTTCTCTTTACTTTTTATTAATTTTTTAATAGAATAGCAAACTTTTAAATTAAGGAAAAGCATGAAAGAAATAAATTGTTCAAAAGTCAATACAAAAAAAATGGACAAAATTGCTTCAAGGGCTAATCAAAATAAAAATGCTGTAAAAGTTGCATTCTCACAAGACAAGAATCAAGATCAACAAGTTATAAATGCTAGGAAAGCTGTAAATTTAGAATTAGCAAAAATGAAAGCTAAGAAAAAAGCAAAAATGGCAAAAGCTTCAAAGAGAAAAAATAATAATTAACTATTCATTGGGTAATAAATCATTCATAGCCTGTAATCTTCATGAAAAGTGCATTATATTTCAAGTATTAAAGAGAGCTTTAGTATAAAATTAATGCGCAAAGTTATTATAATAGATCAAGGATGACACTTTAAGATATATACATATCTTAAAGTGTCATTTTAGGTAAATCTCTTTTTCTACTTGCTATTGCAATTACTACAAATACCATTGCAGTTATAAAATATACCCAAGTAGGAATTGGTACAGGATCACCAGTTGCGTATGAGTGCATTCCTGAAAGATAAAAATTTACTCCAAAATATGTCATCAAAATAGTTGAAAAAGCTAATGTTGAAGCCACTGCAAAGATATAAGGTGAACCTAGCTTAGGTATCATTCTAAGATGTAAAACTATAACATATACAATAATTGAAATATATGCCCAAGCTTCTTTTGGATCCCATCCCCAATATCTACCCCAAGATTCATTTGCCCAAATTCCACCTAGGAAGTTTCCTATTACTAAAGCAGCTAATCCTAAGATAAGAGATGCCTCGGTGATAGCTGTGATATGTTTAATTGTATTATCTATATTCGGATTATTTGGGTTTCTAAATATAAATAAAAGCAAAGACATAAAACCAAGCATAGCACCAATTGCTAGAAATCCATACGATCCAGTAATAATAGAAACATGGATAGTTAACCAATAAGATTTAAGTACAGGTACAAGATTTGTAATTTGTGGATCGATTCCTGATAAATGGGCTGTAAACATAAAGATACCAGCCATAATTACTGTAGCACTTAATGCCATCAGTGATTTTCTAAAGAAAAATAATCCTGCAAACATAGCGGACCAAGCAATATAAACTAAAGATTCATAGGTATCACTCCAGGGTGCATGTCCACTAATATACCATCTATGTCCCATACCAAATGTATGTAGAGAAAATAAACTTGCTAATATAAGAAAAAATACTGTATTGATTTTACTAGATGACCATTTTTTATTAAATACTGTTAAGAATGAAACAAAAAATATAACTATTCCAACTAAAATATAAGCAAGTGTAATTTTAGGAAATATTCCAGCTTTGTTAAATAATATTTCAGAGTCAATAACACTAGCAGAAGGAATAACGTCCTTTCCAATCTTTTTTTGATATTGCGATATTAAAGCAATAAATTTATTTACTTCTTCGTATTTTTCACTAACTAAACCATCAACAAATCCACCGACTAGCATTTTAACAATTCTACTATCTTTTTCATCAAATGTACTAATAGCATCTACTGGATTGAACCATTTTGTATTATCAGTTTGATTTTTTGAATTTTTTGGTTGTGGAAATATTTGAAATAAATATCCATAATAAACCATATAAGCAATATTTAGTCTCTCATCAAGTCTTAATACATCTTTTTCAAATGTACCTCTTTCATTGACATTAATACTATTTACATTATTTACAATATCTGTTAATTTATAAGTGCCTGCATCAGTAAATATTTCACTAAAGGCAACATATTTTCTAGACGCATCCAATCCTAGCATTTTTTTAAGTTTTGGTGTAGTAATTTTAAGCATTTTTATATCTCGCCATACTTCTGGACGACTTAACATACCCAGCACAACTTGGTTGGCACTCATGCCTAAAAACTCACTTTTACGAGTAAGTTTATGTAAAATATCTCGATTTAAACTATCAATTGGTTTCATTCTACCATTGTTAGATTGTACAACTAGGTGTGAAAATTTATCAGCTGTTTTTAAAGAATCTACTTTGTAAGTTTCTAAATATTTTAATGTAGGACTGGATTCTATTTTCACTTCTGCATTTGCTGAAATATTAGAAAATACTAATAATACTGTAATTATTGCTGTCGCATTAAATTCTTTTGAGTATTTTAAAAGTTTTGAAAATCTAGACTTTTTATCAAACATATTCATTAATAATCCTAAAGCAAGTAAAAAATAACCAAGATATGTAGGAATTGTTCCAGGATCTTTATTTACAGATAAAATGGTACCTTTCTCATCAGGATCATAAGAACTTTGGAAAAATTGAAATCCACCATATTGTAATGTTGAGTTCATAAATATCCTATAATCAAATTTTATGTCATTTGCATCATCTATAAGAGTAATTTCACTGGCATATGAAGATGGGGATTTACTTCCTGGATATCTTTCGAGCTGGAAATC
>CAWVZX010000157.1:0-2597 GCA_963934755.1 uncultured Arcobacteraceae bacterium
AACAATTCGGCAATTTATTTATCTAGAACTATAGATGACTTTAGAGATTTTTTACGAGCAGATGCACTTAAAATTGATTTTGTAGTAAATGATATTGTGGGAAAAGCATTAAAAATAAATGATGAAATGATCAAAAATCATCATATAACAGTGGTTAAAAGCTTAGATGCGGATGTTAGTATTTATAACTTATCTCATGGATTATTACAAGCATTGGTAAATATTATTAATAATACAAAAGATGTCTTAAGACATAGTGATAGTAAAGATAAATTTATATTTGTTTCAACTGTAAATAAAGATGATTCTATTGAATTAACTATTACAGATACAGGTGGCGGAATTTCCCAAGATGTTGTAAGTAAGATATTTGAACCTTACTTTACAACAAAACAAAAAACACATGGTACAGGACTAGGTCTTCATATGGCACACAATATTATTAAACATAATATGAATGGTATGATTACAGCAACTACGAAAGAGTTTAGATACAACGATGAAAATTATAGAGGGGCTTCCTTCGTGATTACGCTTGCAATTACAGAAAAAGAATAGGATTCTATTAGTAAAATGGATTTTAAGACAAAGATAATAGCAATAAGAGAATCAAAATGGTTTTCTAATCTCACTACTGGAATTATTTTATTTTATGCAGCTGCTCTTGGATTTAAAACGATAGATAATGTGGCAGAACCTTTTGGAATGTTATTTTATTCTATTGATATGTTTATTACAGTTTATTTTTTACTTGAAATAATCATAAAAATGTATGCTGAAAAAAAGTTTACAGATTTTTTTAAAAGTGGCTGGAATATTTTTGACTTCTTTATTGTGTTTGTGACTCTTATTCCTTTAGAAAATACATCCTTTGCTGCTATTGCTAGACTTATGAGAATTTTTAGAATACTGAGACTATTAAATACTAGACCAGAACTCAAAAAAATTATAGATATGCTCATAGGTGCTATTCCTGCTATTGTTGATATCGTTATACTTATGTTTATCATCTTTTATATCTATGCTATTGTGGGAAACTTTTTCTTTGCAGAGTTGAAGTCTGGACTATGGAAAGACTTTTTAACTGCCATGCTTACACTCTTTCGAGTTCTCACATTTGAAGACTGGACAGATGTAATGTATGAAGCTATGGAGTTATATGATTGGGCATGGGCATATTTTGTCAGTTTTATCATCATCGCAGCATTTGTATTTTTTAATCTTTTCGTAGCTGTTATCATCGACGAGATGCAAAAAATAAATACTGAACACACAGATGATCAACTCAATCGTGAAGAAGAAAAACTCGACTTACTCTTAGAAAAAGTGAGTCAGATGCAAGAAGAGATTAAAGAGTTGAAGAAAAAATAAGATGTTAGTAAACAAAATTTTGTAAAAGGTTAGAATATTGGAAGAAAACTATATAAAAGTTATACAAAACTTACTTATTCAGCAAGATAGATATAATTTATCAATAAAATTAGAGGGAGCATATTCAAAATTTGTATTTCTTGAAGAATGGAATAATATTTCAAGCGTAGTTCTTGTCTTGCATGTTCATCCTAATTATTATATAGAATTAGAGAATATTGAACAAAGTGAAAAAAATGTAATAATATCCTTGTTTAAAGGATTGACAGATTCTGCAACTATTATACAAGATATAGAATTTAAAATTGATGTTAATGTGAAAGTGCAAACAATTAGTGATACAATTTATATATTTGTAGACGAAGCGGGAGATATGGACTTTTCGCTCAAAGGATCCAAACATTATATGTTTAACTTTTTAATAAAACAGAGACCTTTTAATTTACATGAATATATTTCTAACTATAGATATTCATTATTGGAAAGAAACCTTGATCCATTAAACGATAGTAGATTAAATATTGAATCTTTTCATGCTTGTGAAGATAACCAATACATAAGAAATGAAATATTTAATATTATCTCTACATTTAATATCAATAGTGTAAAAGCTTATTCATATATTTTAGAAAAACCAAAAGTAGAACCTACGAAAAGAGAAGAAAAAGATAAATTTTATATTGATAATTTAAATTTAGCGATTCATCAACTTTTAGATAAATTACAAATAGATAAGAATTTCATAATAATTACAGATAGATTACCTGTCCAAAAAAACAAGAATAAACAAGTAGGTGCTTTAAAAAAAGGAATAAAAGAGTATCTTAAATCAAATAGTCTAGATATAAGATATGATATATTTCATCATTCTAGCGCATCAAGTGTAAATTTACAAATAGTTGACTATATTAGTTGGGCAATATTTAGAAAACATGAATGGAATCAAGATATATATTATAAAAAGATAGAAAAGTATTTAATAAGTGTAGATTTAATGACAAAAGATAGAAAAGTAAATCACTATGAAAAATGACCCATGCTACCTATCTAAACGAAGCCTCCCTTGGAGTCTTATCAGTAGCTGGGAACTTTATCTGTATTATATCATAAAATTAGAAGAAAAGTAAATTATGCATATTGAAGATGTTATCTATGAGCATACAGAACTAAAAGGTGAAGAAAAAAGTTTATTAGTAAGCCATATCATAGATAATGAATCCTTAAAT
>CAWVZX010000158.1:0-2582 GCA_963934755.1 uncultured Arcobacteraceae bacterium
CTTTAGATACAAATACTACAATTGTTGATTATGAAATAGCAAAAGAAAAACCTAGCAAAGAGTTTGGAAATGCGAGTATTATTAAAAAAGCAAATATGTATTTTGATGGTAAAGTTACTAGTAGAACAATATATGACAATGATGGAAGTAGAAAAACACTTGGAATAATGCTGCCTGGTACATATACTTTTACTGCCCAAGAGGCTGAACATATGGAAATTATTGCTGGCAATGTTGATGTAGAAGTAATGGGTGATGGATCAAATAGTGAAAATATTAAAGGTGGAAGCTATTTTGAAGTACCTGCAAATACTAGCTTTAATATTGTAGTAAATGAGCCAACAGATTACTGTTGTACATACATTAAATAGAAGATAGAAGATAGATTAAATGAAAAAAATTAAAAATAAAGAAGAAGAAATCAAAAAAGAAACTGAACCAACAGCAAAACACAAAGATAAAATAGAAGCCTTAGACAATATGTCTTTGGGTATTTCTATTGTTGTTGCTATTGGATTGGGTGTAGGGCTTGGTTTACTTTTAAAATCATGGACTGGATATACTTGGACATTATGGCTAGGTGTGACTTATGGTGTTTTTGCGGCTTTATTAAATGTTTATAAAGCGTATAAAAGAGCAAAAAAAGAATTAGATAAATTGCACGAAGATCCAAAATATAAATATGCTATGGAACATGGCTATAAAAAAGAAGATGATGATTAAGAAATCGATAAAAATATTTGCAATCATAGATTTTGGCATCATATTAATATGTTTATTATCTGGACATCTTGATTGGCTTATAAATACACAAATCGCATTTTTAAGTTCTTTGATGGTAACTGTAGGCTCATATTTAGGATACAAAAAAAATATAGAAAATAGAGTAGTGGAACATATAAATAACAATGACTCTTATGATGAAGTAGATAAAATGGATGATAAATATGATTTATATTCTCCTGAAGTCCTAGAAGAAGAAATAAATGAAAGTATGAAACCTATTAAACAAAACTATTTAGCTAACTTAAAATCTGGATTTAGTGGTATGACATCTTTTTATAGAATCTTTGGATATGTAGGTTTGATTATTGGATTTTTTTATCTTAATAATAATGATTATTTACATATATATTCTTATATTTTAGGCTTTTTAATTGTTCCTGTATCATCACTTATCGTAGGCTTATTTGTAAAAAAAGGAAATTTTGAATGAAACAATACTTAGAGTTGATGAAACATGTACTAGACAATGGTATAAAAAAAGAAGATAGAACAGGCACAGGCACTACTTCTGTATTTGGATACCAAATGAGATTTGATTTAAATGAAGGTTTTCCTTTAGTGACAACAAAAAAATGTCATCTAAAATCAATCGTTTCAGAACTATTATGGTTTTTAGAAGGCTCTACTGATGAAAGAAGATTAGCAGAGATTCATTTTAATGATAAGGCTGAAAATCTAATTGGTAAAAGAACAGTATGGACTTCAAATGCCGATAAGCAAGGTGTAAACTTAGGTTATGAAAACAATGATATAGTAAAAGAATTGGGGCCTGTATATGGTTCTCAATGGCGTTCATGGAAAACTACTAATGGAAAGTCTATCGATCAAGTAAGTGAATTAATAGAACAGATTAAAACAAATCCAGATTCTAGAAGATTGATTTTAAGTGCGTGGAATGTAGGAGAAATCGATAAAATGGCACTGCCTCCATGTCATACTTTTTTTCAGTTTTATGTAGTAAATAAAAAACTCTCATGCCAACTATATCAAAGAAGTGCAGATATATTTTTAGGAGTTCCCTTTAATATAGCTTCTTATGCACTTTTAACTATGATGGTAGCACAAGTGTGTGACCTTGAAGTAGGAGATTTTGTACATACTTTTGGTGATGCACATATTTATTCAAATCATATGTATCAAGCAAATCTGCAAATTACAAGATCTCCTTATGCTAAACCAACTATGAAAATAAACAAAGATATTAAAAATATTTTTGATTTTAAAATGGATGATTTTGAACTAGTAGATTATAACTCTCATGATAGCATAAAAGGAACAATGGCAGTATAATGAAAATTTCAATGATAGTAGCATACGGAAAAAACTGGGAAATAGGTCTAAACAATGAAATGTTATGGCATATATCAGAAGACTTTAAAAACTTCAAAGAGATAACCTCTAAACATCATATTTTGATGGGTAGAAAAACTTTTGAATCCATAGGCAAAGCACTTCCAAATAGAACATCAATAGTTCTATCAAAGAGTGATTTTAAACATGAAGGTGTACATACTTTCAGTGATATTCAAGACTCTTTAAACTTTGCAAGAGAAGTAGGAGAAGAAGAGATATTTATCATAGGTGGTGCTCAAATATATGAAACAGTATTTCCATATGTTGATAAGATGTATCTCACACAAGTAGACTTTGAAGGTGTTGCTGATGCTTTCTTACAACCTATTGATTTTTCAACTTGGGATTTAACACAGGAAAAAAGTTATGATGCTATTTTAGAAGATGGTAAAATCAGATCTCCAGCCTGGAACTTTGAAGTATGGATTAAAAGGGATTAACTT
>CAWVZX010000159.1:0-2552 GCA_963934755.1 uncultured Arcobacteraceae bacterium
ATTTATTTAAGGATTTATTATGGAATTGAAAAAATATTCATTAAAAAGGGATGTCACTTTATTGCTTCTAGTCTTTTATGGTTTAGGTAATATTCTAGGTGCTGGTATTTATGTACTCATAGGTGAAATAGCCAATATAGCTGGTATGTATACACCATTTTCTTTTCTAGTTGCTGGTATTGTTGCTATATTCACAGCATTAACATATGCTGAACTATCATCAAGATTCCCCTATAGTGCGGGTGGAGCTTTATATGTACAAAAAGCTTTCAATTCTAAAACATTATCAATAACTATTGGACTTATTATAGCATTTAGTGGTATTTTATCTAGTGCAACTATTTTACATGGTTTTAATGCTTATATATCAAAGTTCGTAGAGTTATCTGCTTATATTACATCACCTTTGATACTATTAATACTTTGTATTATAGCTATTGTAGGTATAGGTCATTCGCTTAAAGTCGCAACTATTTTGACACTTATTGCGGTATTTGGCCTTTTACTTATTATCTATGTAGGTGTAGATAATATTCCTTTTAAAACTGTTACTATAGAACCTTTTGTTCCACCATTTGAAATAGATATTTGGTATACTATTTCATTAGGAGCATTTTTAGCTTTTTATGCATTTATAGGTTTTGAAGATATGGTAAATATAGCTGAAGAAGTAAAAGAACCAGAAAAAACTATGCCAAGAGCTATTATTATCTCACTTTTGATTGCTACTTTACTTTATATGTCTGTTTCTATTGTTTCTATTTTGGCAATTGAACCTCAAATATTAGGTCAAAGCAAAGCACCATTAGCAAATGTATATGAAACACTAACAAATAAAAAACCAATAGTGCTTAGTTTTATAGGTATATTTGCAGTTATAAATGGAGTACTCATCCAAATAATAATGGTTTCTAGAATCTTTTATGGAATGAGTATGAATGGCTGGCTTCCAGCATTTTTTTCACAAGTAAATGAAAAAACAAGAACACCAATTTTTGCAACAGTTTTTGCATGTGTTACGATTCTTATTTTTACTTTATGGCTTCCTATTTTAACTCTTGCAAGTGCCACAAGCTTTTTAATCTTTATCATTTTTACTATTATGAATGTAGCATTAATAAAAATAAAAATAAAAAATCCATCACCTGAAGGTATTAAATCGTATCCTATTTGGATACCTATTTTAGGAATCATAGTAAATATTACTATGATAATGATTCAAATGTCTTCCTATTATATATTTAACTCCAAGTTTTAAGCATTAAGTTCTTTATCAACTTTTTTAACTATGCGACAATATGCAACAAGAAGAATCCATAAAATAAAATTTACAAGTTTTCAATAAAGTTAATTTAATATTAAACTAACTTTATAAATTTCAATCGCAATGAGTTTAGTACTACCGTAACTGAAGAAAAGCTCATCGCGATTCCTGCATACATTGGTGTCAGCATTAACCCAAAAAGTGGAAAAAATACTCCTGCAGCTAGAGGTATTCCAGCAGCATTATAAATAAAAGCCCAAAATAAATTTTGTTTGACTATTTTCATAGATTCCATAGATAAGTTTATACTTTTTGCTATAGCATTTAAATCATTATTTATTAAAATAATATCACCTGCATCTTTACTTATATCAGAACCAGAATTTAAAGCTATACCTATATCGGATTGTTTTATAGATGGTGAATCATTTACTCCATCACCTACAAACATCACTTTTCCATCTTTTTGTAGCCCTTTGATTAGCTTATATTTTTCAGAGGGTACTACTTCTGCAAATACTTTCTCTATACCCAATTTTTTTGCTACATAATTAGCTGTAGTTTGATTATCCCCTGTTAATAAAATAGGGATTATGTTTTTTTCTTTTATATTGTATATCAGTTCTTTTGCACCCTCTTTAATACTATCTTCTAAAACAAAAATAGCGACACAACTTTTATCTATAGATGCTAATATTACTCCATTTCCATCTACTAATGATTTATCATAAATGCTTAAATATTTTTCTTTAAATACAACAGCGTGTTCTTCTAAAAAAGACAAAGAACCTATGAGTACCTTTTGATCTTTGTACATTGCACTTATACCTTGACCTAGAATAATTTCTATATTTTCCAACTCTATAGAACATGACAGATTTTTTTCTTTTGCATAGTTTACTACTGCTTTAGAAATAGGATGTTCACTTTTTGTTTCAAGTGATGATAATATATCTAAATGTTTTTCTTCATATAAAGCATTTTTGACACTTATTATTCCCGTTGTTAGGGTACCTGTTTTATCAAATACAGCATATTGTATATCTTTGATGATTTCTAAAATCTCAGGATTTTTTATCAGTATTCCTTCTTGAGCACCTTTTCCTACAGCACTAACTATTGCTATTGGAGTTGCAAGACCCAAGGCACAAGGACAAGATATAATAAGAACAGAAATAGACGCCAATATAGCATTTAAAATATCCCCCACCACAAAATACCAAACTATAAATGTCATTATAGATATAACTATAACTATAGGTACAAAAATATTAGCTATTTTGTCTGC
>CAWVZX010000160.1:0-2478 GCA_963934755.1 uncultured Arcobacteraceae bacterium
TGTTATACACAATGATTTTGAAAAAGGTTTCATCAAAGCTGAAGTCATAGCCTATGAAGACTTTGTAAATTTTGGTGGGGAAGCTAAAGCTAAAGAAAGCGGTAAACTAAAACTTGAGGGTAAAGATTATATCGTGTTAGATGGAGATATTATGTATTTTAGGTTGAATGTATAAGTCTTCGTATTATCAAAAGATACCTACGATACTAACAGTAAAGTCATCTACCCCTCAAAGGTAGATGAAAAAAGAATCAAAGAATTTTAATCCTTGATACAACGAACAGACAATCCCTCTGCCTTCGTAACGACAAGCGGAAAGGTTAGACTGTTATTCGTCATAAGTATCCTCATCGAATAAACATAACTAGATTGATATGTATTTGTCCAATGACTAATATTATTACTACTATAACTTCCGCTATCGTATCTCTTACCAGCTGCTGATAATTTTAAGAAATTATTTAATGCCAAGCCAGTTCTCGTTACTACTCCATTTACTTCAGTATTTAGTTCATCCTTTGATGATACTCTATATCCATCTGGACATGGATTGCTAGGACTAGATTCTGAGCTCCAAAGTGTAACATTGCTATCAAATCTCCAGTTAGTACTATCCTTTATAAACTTTGAATTTTCTGGGGTATCTGTTTGTGTAGTTTGCGTAGAACTATTACTGAACTCATGACCATCTGCACTTCTACCCCATTGGAAGAGACTTCCATAAGCTAGAGGGTCATTGTATGCTGTTGCTTGTTGTGTTGGATCAAAGTTTCCACCTATAATATTTGCATAGTCTGCACCTAAGTTATTGTTCAGCCATGCTTTTCCTGTGTCTGGACTCACTACAGGAAAATAGATAAATTGATGCACGAGAGAACCACCAAAGATTTCACTATCAAACTGTTTATCTTTTACAGCATTGAGTATCGTTATTGTATAGTTACCTTCACCACCTGTACTATTTATATCGTAAGGAAACGAAGCTAATAATGTACTATTTGTTTGATTTTCGTCGAAATTGAATTGTTTTAGACGAAATTTATCATCTCCATTCCCTGCACTATCATTTAGCGTTAAGTTTGCTTCAAAAGTACCATTTCCATCTATACCTGTTTGCTCAGGATACGCAAGAGTTAGTGTTACACCGCTTTCATTATCTTCTGAAAGACTAGAGTCTAGTGTAATAGTCTTTGTATATGCTTCTATATAATCTCCATATCCTGCAGAAAACTCATACGGTATGCTTATGGTTAGTACATCTGTATTGTTCATCTCTCCTTGTACATTCCAATCTGAACTATAGCTAGTACTTCGTGTAGAGATGATATATGATGCAAGATTTGCATTTGTTATGCTTATATTATCTGGTATGGATGGGCGAGTAACTACTGCGGTAGCTGTACTTGTACTATTGTATTCCTTAGCTAGTCCATCTGTATAACTTACTATTACAGTGATTATTTGTCCAAATTGTTCTGTTGCCAGAGTCAAATTGTTATCATTTGCAGCAGATATATTTGTTCCATTTGCTTCCCATTGGTATGTGAAGCCTCCAGATATACCATCTTCATCTACTAATGAGGATGTATTTACTTCCAATGTTTGACCCAAAGTTGCAATTCCATCGATAGTTACTGTTCCTGTTGGAGCATCATTTGCATTTGTTACATACACAGTCCAAGACACAGTAGCAGTATTTCCAGCTGTATCTGTTGCTGTGATGCTTGCTTGATATGCACTGTTGTTATCATCATCAAGAGGAGACTCAAAATTTTGAGCTCCCATACTTACTACACCAGTACTTGCATCGATTGTGAAATCTCCTGCATCTGTACCACCTAGAGTATATGTAAGCGATCCTGTAGCTGTACCTGTAATCATAGGTGCAACACTTGTATATGGAGTATTTTCAGATACATTTACATCTGAAATTGAAGTAATTCCAAATGTTGTACTATCAGCTAAGTTTTTTATTTCAGCAACATTATTTGTTACTAGGGCATCATTTACTAGTGGTAAATTAACTCCAGTTACACTTGTAACACCTATATTGGTATAATCAACAACACTAGGTGAGTCATTAGTATTACTCACTATATAATTTGTTATCGTTGCCATAGAAAGAACATAAGCATCAATCAGAGCATCTATTTCTGCTTTTGTATCTATATCAGATAAGCTTTTACTGAGTAGAACCCTATTGATATCATTTGCCATAGCAGAAGAATTTACATCAGTAAAACCAAGTGAATTATATAATTCCATATCTGGTATATCGCTTGAATCAACAGCACCATCTTTTGCTACATACACTAACAAATCAACTATATTTTGAATCTTTTCTGTAGTATTTACATCTGTTTCATTAAGATCTGCTACGAAAGTGTTTAACTCAGTTAAGATACCTGCATCTTCTTGTAAAATAATACCTGCGCTTGTATAATCTGTAGTTACTAGTGCTGTGTTTCCACCATCTGT
>CAWVZX010000161.1:0-2475 GCA_963934755.1 uncultured Arcobacteraceae bacterium
TTGTTTATGTATTGAATATAATATTGATTCGACAACATTTTTAGCTTCTCTTTTTGATATTCTTTGATTTTCTTTTAAATACTTATATGTATCTTTTAAGTCCAATTTTTGAATATTTAAAGAAAATTCTTGAATTGTTTTTTTTGTTCTTTTGTATGTAACTTGTACTCTTGATAATATAGTCGGTAAAATGGAATTTTTTGAAATGGTTATAATGATAAATATAATATTTCTAGGAGGTTCTTCCAATACTTTTAAAAGAGAATTCTGTGCTTCTACTCTAAAACTATCTCCACATAAGCAAATATATTTTGTTTCATTATCTGCAATATATGATTCTTTTATTGCTTTTTGTGCATGGAAAAGTAGAAATTCATTTTTTCCTTCTTCTTCATTTTTTATTATTCGTACAGAGTGTTTTGGTAATGTTGATATGATTTCATTTAATGAAGTTTCTATGTCATTGACAATAAAAAGTGTAGATGTTCTTATCATTTTATTTGTCTAAATCAATCTGTGCAAAAAGTACAGCTTCTAAAGTTTTATTAAACAATCTATACATATTAAGCAGTCGAATATCTAATGCTGGATCATTACTATCTAAATAAAAACTATTTGAAAGTTCTTCATCCATTAGCCATAAAAGGGGTTGTTTTGACATTTTTGCTAAGTTTGCTCTCATACTTTGACTTTTACCTATGTACCAAAAAAAGTATCCATTTGGAAATGAGTTTTGAAGCATATCATGTATGAGTTGTATATCATTTTCAGTTTTAATATCATCAATATTTGAGTTAAATGAATCAAATGAATAAAATGGTAGATATGGTCGAGCCAATTTTTTTTTATTCATATTTGTTAAAATATATTGTTTAAACCATTCATGTTCATTATCTGTAATGATGAGCACAGATTTATTATTATCTATAATATTTGAAACGGCCTTAGCAATTAGAGGTACCCAATCAAATTTTCTCTCTTCTAGCCAAGGGCCAAGAAGATTATCTCCTCGTATAGTTTCAATCGTCCAATTTGTAAATTCTTGTGCCAAATGTTAAACCTTATTTATCCAGCTGATAAGCATCATGTAAAGAACGAACAGCTAGTTCTGAATACTTTTCGTCAATAATCATAGATATTTTGATTTCACTTGTGCTTATGATATTTATATTAATATTTTCTTTTGCCATAGCACCAAATGCCTTTGATGCAACACCTGTATGTGATTTCATACCAACACCCACTATTGATACTTTACATATACTATCATTGTAATCTATTTTATCACTATCTGATGCAAATGCAAGCATAACTTTTTTAGTTTTTTCAATATCAGTTGCAGGTATCGTAAAATCTAAATTAGTAGTATTATCTAATCCCCTTGTTTGAACAATCATATCAACATTTATATTAGCATCAGCAATGGCTGTAAAAATAGCAGCCGCAATACCTGGTTTATCTACAACTCCATACATTCCAATTCTAATTTGATTTCTATCTAAAGCAATACCGCTAACTATTGGTGCTTCCATAATATTTTCTTCCTTTGTTATTAATGTTCCCTGAATCTCTGGAGTAAAAGAGCTTCTTGATACTAAATTCACATTTAATTTTTTCGCCATTTCTACGGATCTATTTTGTAAAATTTTTGCTCCTAATGAAGCTAATTCTAACATTTCATCATAGGAAATTTTTTCTAGCTTTTTGGCTTTTGGTTCAATTCTGGGATCGGTTGTGTATATACCATCTACATCTGTATATATCTCACATACATCAGCTTTTAAAGCTCCAGCTAAAGCAACAGCAGTTAAGTCACTACCACCACGACCTAAAGTTGTTACTCTGTTTTCTTTAGAACTTACACCTTGAAAACCAGCAACAACTATAATTTTCCCATCATTAATGAGTTTTATAATATTGTCAGTATTAATCTCTTCTATTTTAGCATATGTATGTTCAGAAGTTGTTAATATACCAGCTTCCCTACCACTCATAGATTTTGTTTTATAACCTTGCTCATTTAATGCAATAGATAAAAGTGCCGAGGTAACTCTCTCTCCAGAACTTAATAACATATCAAGTTCAACTTCGTTTGGTAATTTACTATAATGTGAGGCATAGTCAATTAATTTATTTGTTTCGCCACTCATTGCACTTACTACAACTACAATATCATCACCCTTATCTCTGAATTTTTTTATAATTTCTGCGACATTTTGAATTCTTTCTAAAGTACCAACACTAGTACCTCCAAATTTCAATACTCTTAACATATTAGTTTTGCTCCATTTTAAATATAGCCTTCTTGTTTAAAATATTTAAGTACTTTTTTATATACTGTTCTTTTGAAAAATGTAATGTAGTCATTTAACTTATCTGTTTGAACAAATTTAAATTGACTAAATTCGGGAATCTCTGTATCAATATTGATAGTTGCACCTTTGCGTAGTTTAACTAGAAAGTATTTTTGTGTTT
>CAWVZX010000162.1:0-2448 GCA_963934755.1 uncultured Arcobacteraceae bacterium
AATATAAAGATATTTTTTTAACTTCATCTTCTGCTTGCAGAAGTTCAAATTGTGTTCTTGCTATTGCTCCTATTTTTGTAGATAGTTTATATTTCATGACCGTATGCGTTAAAATTGCATGTACATATTTTTTGTAACCATTAAAAATTAAATGTGACCTTGTATTTATAGGTGCATTACTGAGCATATATTTATCTTCAAGATTTAGATCATCTTTTTGATCTAACATCATAGATAGTTCTAGCATTCCTTTTAAATTGACGGCTTCAAAAGGTCCATCATATTTCATATGTTTAGAAAAGTACTTTAAAATTGTGCTTAAATTCTTAGTACCTAAATGAACAGATAATTCTTCGACTTGAACTTGAGTAGCTTTTACTTTTACTGGAGGTTTAATTGTGCTCATAGGAGATGTAAACATATTGGAAATATGTGTTAATACAGCACCAGAAGTTGCTCCTATATGTCCTACTTCATGATGCCCATATCTTCCAGCTCTTCCAGCTATTTGTATCACTTCATTTGGCTTTAGGGGCCGTTTTTCTTTTCCGTCAAACTTTCTATCAGTTGTAAAAAGTATATGTTTAATAGGAAGATTTAATCCCATAGCAATAGCATCAGTGGCAACTAATATGTCACTTTTACCTTCTCTAAATCTTTTTGCTTCTTCCCTTCTTACTTCAGGGCTTAGATTTCCATAGAGAACTGAAACTCTGTGAAACTTACTCAGTTTACTCTTAAGTGAAAGTACTTCTTTTCTACTAAAAGCAATAAGTGCAGTTGCTTTTTGAATATCTTTTAGGCTCGTATGTTTTTCATCTACTTTAAGTGGGTTTTTTCTTTTAAATTTTACTATTTCTAATTCTTCATCCAGATAGATAGCTATTTTTTTGATGATATCAAGAGCATTAACACTTCCTGTCATGACAACTTTTTTAGCAGGTGATCCTAAAATAGCATTTACCCATGCCCATCCTCTATCTTCATCATTTAACATTTGTACTTCATCGATAACACATACATCAACTTCAAGATTAAAATTTATCATCTCAATAGTAGAACATATATGTCCTCCATCTTCATCAAATATTTCTTCTTCTCCAGTTACCAATGAAACAGGGATATTTTGCTCTTTAATAGCCTCATATTTTTCTAAAGCCAATAATCTTAATGGAGCTAAATAAGTTCCTGTATCAGCTTTAGTCATCTCACTTAAAGCCCGATGTGTTTTACCACTATTTGTAGGACCAACATAAAAATATAACTTTCTATTGAGTTCTCTAGCAAGTGGATAGAGTGATTTAATATCACAGTTTAGCAAGTCGCTTAGTTGCTCTTTAAAATTTTTATTTATCATTGGGTATAATAGCATAAAATATAAGGGAAAGGGTTTTATGTTAAATCATATAACAATAATGAGGACAGTAGCAGTCATACTTGTGCTTATATTTCATTTTGACAATGAGCTTTTAATATCAGGATACATAGGAGTTGATATTTTTTTTGTAATATCAGGCTATCTTATAGCTTCGATTGCATTAAAAAGAATAAATGACAAAGAAAGTTTAAAACAATTTTATATAAAAAGAGTAATGAGAATATACCCTGTGCTTTTGTTTGTTTCGTTTTCGGTAATATTTGTTTTATCATTAATCGAATATCTTGAAATAGAAACATTACAAATGTTTAGAGATACAATAGTATTGTATTCTAATTTTAAAGCAGAAAAAATAAATTTAGATTATTTTGGAAACAATAATAATAATTATCTACTTCATTTATGGAGTATATCTATTGAATTACAATTTTATTTAATGTTTCCACTTTTAATGTTAAGTTCAAAAATAAAAAATAATATTTTTTTTGTTACTATAGGATTAATAATAGCTTCTGTAGTAATATTACTATCACAAGAATTAAGTTACTATAATTCATTAGGAAGAATGCTAGCATTTAGTTCTGGTATATTGGCTTTTTTATTAAGTAGTAAGGTAAAATCAAATAACTATATTTTTTTCGCATCCCTTGTTATACTTGTAATACTTAGCTTTGTAGATATGGATATTAAAACATATCCTAACTATAATAATTTGATAGTAGTGTTTACAGCTATAATAGCACTTCTATTTGGAAAAATAACTCAAGAGAAAAGGTATAAACCTTTTATATTTATAGGTATAATATCTTACTCTATTTATCTCTGGCATTATCCATTATTTTTATTTTTTCATCATTTAAATATAGAATCTGATATAATTAATGTTGGACTATTAGTTACTGGATTATTGATACTATCGGTATTCTCATATTATATTATCGAAAAAAGATTTACACAAAAGAATTATGCTAATTACACTCTCCTATTCATCATAATACCGTTGTTATGTTTAATATTTATAACTTATTATAAAAAGAATCAGACGCTTAATATACCAATTATTAATAAGT
>CAWVZX010000163.1:0-2438 GCA_963934755.1 uncultured Arcobacteraceae bacterium
TTTTCTAAAGTTGAATATCCAACTTTAGAAAACTTGTCAAAGTTATTTAAAATTAAACTAAGTTTTTCATCTTCTAATATTTGAATATCTTTATATTGTTTATAATAGTCTTTACATTTAAAACAAAAAAGCTCTTGTAAAAAATCACTTGCAAAAACTATATTATTGTATTGTGTAGCTTTTTCCTTGTCTGCTAAATCACTTTCGATTATCTTTCTTATTTTCAAGAGTATCTTAACTTCATCTTTTTTAAATGTAGCATTCATTATTTTTTTTGCTTCATGTAAATTTTCAACTTCACTAAGCCTAATGACTTTAAATTTACTTTTATCTTTATCCTCAAATTTATTATAAGTTTCTAATTCAATTAACTTCCCAATATACTGTAAATCTTTTACTGTTCTTGTTAAAGTAAGTACTTCTGAATAATAATATTTAAATGGTTTATTGGATACTATAGCAATTACTTCTTCTATAATCAAATAATCATCTTTATAATTATTTGAATGTAGCATTTTTTCTTCTAATTTATATTTCTTATTATATAAACTTTCAAGATTTTTAATTGATTTAATAGTTTCAACATAAGCATTTACTTTTTTTTCGCGTGAAGAACTACTATATTTCACTAGTAAATATATACAAAGTATTATTCCTAAAATAAGTAAAATCCAAATAAATATTTCCATTATCAACCTTTTTTATTTAACTGTAAGAGTATAGCTTTTTAAATGAAAGTTCATATAAAAAAATTATAAATTTATCTATTTTTTTTAATGCCTTATTGTCCAAAATCGTCCAATATTTTATATTTTAAGTTTCTATTATATTTATTTTTATCTTAAACTATACACAGTCTATCATTATTTAATAAATACTATTCATGGATATTAAATGTGTCGTCATTTTTCTTTTTTTGGCTTTGCTTCCAATATGAAAAAGAAAAGTGTTATTTTGCATCATCGGTAAGATAATTCTATTTCTTAGGATAGCCTTGATAGTAGTATATAGTATTAAATCTAGTAATCTATTTATGAAATAGAGCTTAGTAAAGATCTAGATAAAGAATCTCTAATATCATTATTTATTCTCATAAATTTGGACTTGAAATCCTTGTTTGCTGGATAATTCTTCGTATCGGTGAGTCATTTCTTCTTGAGTATAAGTTTCATTATAAAATAAATTACAATCAAAAGGATCATTAAAAGTCTATGCAGAAGCAAAGTAAAATTCAGATTTTTCTATAATTTGATTTGTTCATTTACTAAAATCTCTAAATTTATACAGTCCACTTGGGATTAAACCTACTTGTATAATTTTTTATCAATTGAATTTTTTCATTTTCTATTCTCATTAATTAGCTCATTATAAATTCTATTTTATTAAATAATACTAATTAAGTTAAATATTATTCTTTTTATTTCATTCCAACTTACTGCCATCTTTAACCATATGCATTATTTTTTTGATTCTATCTAAAAATTATTTAAATAGTATAATCTATAAAATAACTTAATCCTTACTTATGATTGTTAAAGGCAATATTTTATAAACATTTTAAATTTTTGATCTAAGAAAAATGGTACCAGTGGCCGGACTCGAACCGGCACGCCCTTGCGAGCGGGGGATTTTGAATCCCCTAAGTCTACCATTCCATCACACTGGCTTTTAGAGTGGAATTATAGCGAGTAGTTATTTAAAAAATGCTAAATTACTAAGCCATTTTAAATAAAATTTGGTGCATCATTTGCAAATAAAACAATGTCACCCTTTTGAGTTTCTTTTAAAAGCATGTTTTGCATTTCTGATTTCTTTTCAAGGAAAATTGCTTTGTGTTTTCTGATCACTTTCTTAAATAATTTTGCATTTAAATCCCCTGATATAATAATAACATCAAATACAGCATCAATAGCATGAGCAAACTCTTCATTTGCTTCGATTGTAGACTCTACAAGACCTGGAGTTATAATAACCTTTCTGCCTTCATAAGTAGATGCTATTTGGACAGCTTCGAGCATACCTTCAAGATTTCCATTGTAACTATCATCTAAAATAAGTTTACCACCTGCTTTACTCAAATGTAATCTATTCTCAACTTGTTTCATACGAGTAAGAGCCATTTTAATCTCATCTATACTCATACCTAAAGTTTTTGCTGTAAGAATCACCGCAGTAAGATTTATAGCATTAAATTTTCCTAAGATAGGTGCATGAAAATGTTCTGTTTTACCATCTATATTTAAATCAAACCAAATTCCATTGAGGTCACTTTTTGTAATATTTAAATTATTTGGGTATTTTGTAATCGAATCATACTCTAGCATAGGTACACTCACATGTACAAACCCATGCACCAACTTAGGTGATTTTAAAATCTCCATTTTAGTATGTATAATATTGTTCAATGTTTTAAAGTATTCGATATGTTGTTCCCCAAC
>CAWVZX010000164.1:0-2397 GCA_963934755.1 uncultured Arcobacteraceae bacterium
ATAGCGCCTATTCATTATCTTTATCAAAATATATTATACAAACTACACATCCACAAAATACTGACTTCAAAAGTGACATACCATTATGGGAAAAAGAAATATTAGAATTTTCGAATAACTACAAATTTGAGAAACTTACAATTTTAGAGTTTGAAGAAAATGGAAATATTTCCTATGTAACCTTTACTGCTCAGCTAAGTCTTAATGGTAATGATAAATCATTTACAGAAAAGAGTAGATTTGAGAAAGTTGACAATATCTGGCTTTATAGGTAAATCCAACTGGTGTACATTTATAACAATTA
Organism: uncultured Arcobacteraceae bacterium; assembly: GCA_963934755.1. Classification (GTDB taxonomy): domain Bacteria; phylum Campylobacterota; class Campylobacteria; order Campylobacterales; family Arcobacteraceae; genus JAIOSF01. Next base: position 305 of record CAWVZX010000164.1, read on the forward strand.
CTGTATAATTATTTAAGAAAAAGGAAAAGGAAAATAATGCAAATTTATATAGGAAATATGAGCTACAACACTTCAGAAGATGCAGTAAAAGCTTTATTTAGTGAATTCGGTGAAGTTGAAGCTGTAAATTTAATAGCTGATAGAGATACAGGAAGAGCAAAAGGTTTTGGTTTTGTAACTATGAATAATGATGAAGCTGCTAAAGCTGCAATTGAAGCATTAAACGAAAAAGAATATGATGGCAGAACATTAAGAATCAATGAAGCTAAACCAAAAGAAGAAAGACCAAGAAGAGAATACTAATATTTTCTTTCGAATATTGTAGTTAACATAACTACAATATTTATTTTTACGATAAATCAAAACTACAATCAACTTACACTCTATTCTAAACATATAATAAATAAACTTTAGCTATACTCATGCTAAATATATAATATAAGGTTCAAAAATGAGTTTCAAAGATGATGTTAAATATCTAAAAAAAGAAATATCCACAGAAGAAAGCTACATAGCAAACTTTTTTAAAGTTGAAAAGCTCTTTAGAAAATATAAAAAAGCAATCATAGCAGCAATCATCATAATAATGGTTTCAGTTATAGGATTTTATGTTTCTTCATATTTTGCACAAGAAAATAAACTCCAAGCAAATATAGCATTTAACACCTTACTGCAAAATCCTAATGACAAAGCAGCAATGGCAGTATTAAAAGTTAAAAATTCTAAACTTTATGAAATATTACAATATAAACAAGACAATACAAAAGAAATAAATATAAAATTTTTTAAAGAACTTGTAGAATATTCAAATGCGATAAAAGAAAATAATGTAGAAAAAATCGGCAATGTTACTCAAAAACAGAATTTTCTTTTAAAAGATTTTGCTCTATTTAATAAAGCATTAATTCAAACTCAAAATAAACAATATGTTGACGCGAAAAATACACTAAAACTTATCAATAAAGCATCTGAGGTTGCACCAATGGCAAAAATGCTTGAGCATTATTTGTTAACTAAATAAAGAGCCACTTATGCCTTACATATTATCTATATCAATTTTATTTGTATTCATTGCTACAGGATGCACTTCTAAACAATATTTTCAAGCAGAAAACACTAGCAATTTTAATAAAAAAACTTTAAATTTAGACTCAGCGATAATAGATCTAAATTCAAATGGAGCAACATTAGAAGATTACACTTATATCTCTAAAAAGGGCATACATAATGAACTGCAAGTTGGTTACAAGTTTTTAAATTATACAGAAGATACTTTAATAACTGCCAATGACAATGCTGAAATAAAAATAAAAAATAAAAAAGTAAATATAACATTATCATTTGATAAAAACATAATTTCTTCATCAAAATATAATAATTTACTAGCCTTTGGTTCTGTGGATAATTCTATTACTCTATATGATTTAGACAAAAGACAAATATTATTTAAAGAATATTTAAAACATTCAAATATCAATAATATAAAAATTGCAAATCCTATTTTTTTAAATACAGTAATTTTCTATCCAACCTTAGATGGGAAAATCGTAGTTGTAAATATAAAAGATAAAGCCATTATTCAAATACTTAATATAGATCCTAAGAGTGATGTTAATAATGTCATTTTTTTAGAAGAACTAGAAGATGCACTTATTGCATCCACGAGTAAAAAGTTATTTAGTTTTCTTGATGGAAAGTTAAATACAAAAGATATTGATATACAAAGTATAATTTTAAAAGATAATTTTATTTACGTAGCTACACTTGATGGAAAGATTATAAAATATGATATAGCATTAAATAAAATTGCTTCAAAAAAATTCAAATTTGCCAAAATCAAAGCACTAGCATTTGGAAAAGACTTATATGCTCTTGAGTCGCAAGGATACTTGATTAGAATAAGTACTAACTTTAAAGAGGTAAAGATATTTGATTTTGCATTTGATGAAAAAGAAAAAGTTATAGGAATAGAAAATAAAATTTATTTTGAAGATCAATATATTAAATTAGATTAGATTCTTGATTGTACTAAAAGCCTAAACAAGAGTAAAAGCTTTTATAAGTTTTTACTCTTCTATTCTAATCATAGCGGG
>CAWVZX010000165.1:0-2376 GCA_963934755.1 uncultured Arcobacteraceae bacterium
AACAGTAGATAGTACATATATCTATACTCACTACTTAAAACTCAATGCTCAAATAAATGCTCAAAACTTAGATATAAAACTAGGACTCAATGAAATAGATACTACAAGTAAAAATGTTACAACATCATCAAATAGTGGCGATACTACAAACTTACTCTTAGACTCATCAGCCTTGGGTGGAATGTATGCAAATAGAATCACACTAGTAGGAACAGATAAAGGACTTGGGGTAAATCTTCCAGCTGAAGTACTAGCAAGTACACAAAATATAACTATAACAAATGATGGAAGAATAGTTTTACAAAAGCTTAGTGCAAATGATGATATAGATATAAAATCAACAAATGGAGATATCGAATTAAACGATAATCTTTATACTCAAACAGCACTTAGCTTACAATCAGATGAAACTGTTTCAATAAATAGTGGAATCATTGCTTCAAAAAATCAAATAGATATCAAATCAAAAGAGCTTATCAATAAGGCAACTATAATAGCTGGACTCAATGAAGATACAAGTTTCAATACAAATGGTGTATTAAACATAACTACAAATGAGCTAACAAACACAGAAGATATTATAAGTAATGATATGATAATAGCTAGCAACAATATAATCAATGAAAAAAATATTATATCAAATAATGATATGACAATAAACAATACAAATACAATAATAAATGAAGGATTATTACAAGCTAATAATGATTTAAATATTATATCTACGAACTTAGATAATACAAATGCAAATATAAGAACAAATCAAGAAAACATAACAATCAGCACAAATCATATAAACAATACGACTGGAAGTATAGAATCAGGAAAAGATTTAAGTATAGTAAGTAAAACTATTGACTTGACAAACTCAAATATCTATAGCAATCAAGATCTTTCACTCAAACTTGATGCTTTACATAATATAGCAAGTTCAACAATAGGTTCAAATAGAGATTTAACAGTAGATGCTCTTGAATATATAACAGTAGATGCAAATATATTAGCAAATGCAAATCTAACTCTTACAACAAATGGAAGTTTAATAAATAATCAAACTATCTCTTCCCAAGATAGTTTAACTCTCAATGCACAATCGTTAATAAATAATAAAACTATAAGTGCAGGAACAGGAACATCAAATATAATCATAACAAATGATATAGATAATAACTCTCGTATAAGTTCATCTGAAAACTTAGATGTACAAGCAGCAAATATAGTCAATGATGGATATTTTAATACAGGCTCTGATTTAACAATAAGTACAAATAATCTTACCAATAATATGACACTATTTTCTGGTAATGATATGAATCTTTATACTATAGATACTTTAACAAACAATGAAGATGCAAATATACTAGCTATTAATAATCTTGCTATGGCAAAGAATAACGCGAATGAAAAAACAGTATCAATAATCAATGAAAAAGCAACTATGCAAACACTTGATGGAGATATAGATATTTATGCAAATACTTTAGAAAATATTACAGATGAGCCTATTATTGATACTCTATATAACATTGATGGAAGAACCGAAACTTGGATAGATGAAGTTACTACAAAATATGATGAAGCATCTTTATTAAGTGGAAATAATTTAAATTTATATGTAGATAATTTTACAAATAAGTATTCTTTGCTATCATCTGTAAATGATATATATTTTGAGAATAAATTTACCAGTATAAATAGTATTGATTTAATGAATAAAACAAGAGTAAGAGTTACTAAAATTAAAAGCGTAGAAAATGGTAAAGATTGGAGATTCCGCACAAAGTGGAAAGACGTGTCTTATGATGTATATGTTCCATCAGAAGAAATATCAGAAAAAATATCATCTACGGTACAAGCAGGTAAAAGTATCACAGGAGATATCTCAAATCTAAGCAATGGAAATATAAAAGAAAATCAAAGCATAGCTAGCTCTACACAAACAACAGAAGATACAAGTACACAAGTATCTGTAAATAACTTTGTTCAAAACAATATTGAAAAAGAAGCTATAGCAGATGCTATAACACTACCTATAGGTGATTATGGCTTATTTGTAAAGTCAAAAGATGCTTCTTCAGAATACTTAATAGAAACCAACCCAGAGTTTACAATATATAACAACTTTATTAGTAGTGATTATCTGCTAAAACATATAGGAACAAACCCAGATATCACTACAAAAAGAGTAGGCGATGCTTTTTATGAACAAAAACTCATCCGAGAGAGTATATTCGCACAAACTGGAAAAGCATACTTAGATAACAAAATTACAGATGCAAATACCCAGTACCAAAACCTCATGGACAATGCCATACAAGCTCAAACAGATTTAGAACTAGCCCCTGGTATAACCCTGAGTAAAGAACAGATAAATAA
>CAWVZX010000166.1:0-2325 GCA_963934755.1 uncultured Arcobacteraceae bacterium
TTGGAGCTCAAGGTTTAGGTGGTGTTACAACTGTTCTTGATGTTAAAATATTAGACTATCCTTGTCATGCGGCATCACTGCCTGTGGCTATGATTCCTAACTGTGCCGCAACTAGGCATATTCACTTTAAATTAGATGGAAATGGACCTGCTGTATTTAAAAAACCAGATTTAGATATCTGGCCAGATATTGAACTTCCAATGGATACTATCAAAAGAGTAAATATCGCAGATTTAACACAAAACAATTTATCTCAATTTAAATCTGGTGATACATTATTATTAACAGGTAAAATTTTAACAGCACGTGATGCTGCTCATAAAAAAATCGTTGAATACAAAAATGCAAATAAAGCACTGCCAAATGGTTTAGTATTAAAAGATAGATTTATTTATTATGTTGGACCAGTAGATCCAGTAAGAAAAGAAGCTGTAGGACCTGCTGGTCCTACTACATCAACACGAATGGACAAATTTACGAAAGATATGATGGAAATAGGTATCATGGGTATGATAGGTAAAGCTGAAAGAAAACAAGCAACTATTGATTTGATTAAAGAATACAAATCTATGTACCTAATAGCAACAGGTGGAGCGGCATACCTCATTTCACAATCAATCAAAGAAGCTAAAGTTGTAGCTTTTGAGGAGATGGGAATGGAAGCTATTTATGAATTCGATGTAAAAGATATGCCTGTTACAGTAGCTGTTGATACTGAAGGTGTTTCCATACATACAACTGGACCTGCCAAGTTTAGAACTATATAGTCTTCAAATAGAGGTTGATTTTTATCCTCTACAGTAGATACTGTAAATAAAAGGTTAGTGTTTTACACTAGCCTTTTTTTGATTATCATACATAATATCTTAGATATAAGCTAAATTAAATTATGATATACTAAAGCAATAAAAGGAGAAGTTAATGAGTATAGATGAGATAAAAAAACTTAATCCAAAAGAAAAAATAATTCTTATGAATGAGATATGGGAAAGCTTTGAAGATATGATTAATATATAATTCGTTATGATATTTTAATGCAAAAGGACTCTTTATGAATTATAGAATCGAAAAAGATACAATGGGTGAAATAGAAGTTCCAAATGATAAATATTGGGGAGCTCAGACACAAAGAAGTTTAGAAAATTTTCCAATTGGTAATGAGAAAATGCCTAAAGAGATTATCGAAGGTTTCGCGTATTTAAAGAAAGCTTGTGCTCTTGCTAATAATAAACTCAATAAACTTAATGATAAAAAATGTACAGTGATATCACAAGCTTGTGACGAAGTTATAGCTTTTAAACTTGAAGGTAACTTTCCTCTTGTTGTCTGGCAAACAGGTTCTGGAACACAATCAAATATGAACATAAATGAAGTCGTAGCAAACAGAGCTAGTGAAATTTTAGGAGATGATTTTAGAGCTACTCAATCAATTCATCCAAATGATGATGTAAACAAAGGTCAAAGTTCAAACGATACATACCCAACTGCCATGAGAATTGCTTTTGTACTAGAGTTAGAAAAGCATTTAATCCCTGCTATCAAAGTTTTACAAGGTACATTTGAAGTAAAAGTTAAAGAGTTTGAAAATATAGTGAAAATTGGTAGAACACATTTACAAGACGCTACTCCTTTAACATTGGGTCAAGAATTTAGTGCGTATGTTGATATGCTCGAAAAGTCATTAAATCAAATTGATGATGTTATGAAATATATTTTAGAGTTGGCTATTGGTGGTACTGCAGTTGGGACTGGATTAAATTCGCATCCAGATTTTTCTTCTATGGTTACTGAGGTTTTAAATGATATTACAGAAACTTCATATACTTTTAAATCTCACCCAAATAAGTTCCATGCTTTAACCTCACATGATGGAGAAGTATTTTTAAGTGGTGCATTAAATGCACTTGCTTCAAATCTTATGAAAATAGCCAATGATATACGGTGGTTAAGTTCAGGTCCTAGATGTGGAATAGGGGAGCTTAATATTCCTGCAAATGAACCAGGAAGTTCAATCATGCCAGGAAAAGTAAATCCTACACAAAGTGAAGCTATGACTATGGTGGCTGTTCAAGTTATGGGAAATCATACAACAGTTTCCATCAGTGCTAGTCAAGGTAATTTTGAACTTAATGTATTTAAACCTGTAATTGCTTATAATATTCTACAATCGATTCAATTATTAGGTGATACTATCTTGGCTTTTAATGATAAATGTGCCGTAGGAATAGAAGCAAATGAAAAAACAATAGAAGGGTATTTAAATGATTCTTTGATGTTAGTAACAGCTTTAAATCCCTATATAGGATATGAAAAGTCAGCTTTAAT
>CAWVZX010000167.1:0-2305 GCA_963934755.1 uncultured Arcobacteraceae bacterium
TTATTTGGGCTTTTTTTTAGCATATTTTGGTGATTCAAAACAAACTTTTCAGGATAAACTTGGTAAAACATTAGTTATTGATGTATAAATTTTTTTTACTAACTATTCTTGTAACTAATTTTATTTTTGCTCAAAATAGTATAAAAGATGAAAAAATACAAATATTGGCAAAAAATTTAGAAATTAAGAATGATATAATATATGCTTCAGGTGAAGTTGTTGCGTATTCTGCAAATTATTATATAACTGCTAATAGATTGATATATGATAAAATCAATCAAAAATTAGAATTATTTGATGACGTAAATATTATTCAAAACAATAAGATAGTAAGTTATTCTCAGTATATTTTTATTGATGTAGAAAAAGATATTACTAGCTTTAAACCAATGTTTATGTTGGATAATTCTAATAAAATATGGTTTAATGCAAAGAATGGACTCAAAAATAAAGACTATATAGATTTAAAAAATTCTACATTATCTAGTTGTGATTGTAAAAATCCTGCATGGCGTATAAATTTTAGTAGTGGTGACTTTAATACTACAGAACAATGGATTAATACTTATAATACTACATTATACCTACAAGATATTCCTATTTTTTATACTCCATATTTTGGATTTCCTACTGATGAGACAAGAAGAACAGGACTTTTAAATCCAACTATTGGTTATTCAGATTCTGAGGGTATTATATATGCTCAGCCGATATATTTTGCTCCAACATTAAACTATGATTTTGAATATATTCCTCAAATTCGATACAATCGTGGACATGGACATACTTTAAATTATAGATATACTGATTCCCTATATTCTAATTTAAGTGTTGAAGCAGGTATTTTTTATGAAAAGAATGAATACTTTAGAGAAGAAGATTTAACTAATGACAAACATTATGGCTTTGATTTGGAATATAAAAGATCAAAATTATTCTCACATAATGATTCTAGCGATGGATTATTATTAAAGTATTTTGATATTAATGATGTTGATTATTTTGGAACTCAATATAATAGTCAAAGTAGTACAAGTAGCTATTTAGAATCAAAATTTAAATATTTTTACAATACAAATGATTTATATGCTGATGTTGAGATAAATATATACAATGACTTATCTGCAGATAACAATGATGCAGTATTACAAAAGCTTCCTGAAGTAAATTTACATAAATATTCAAGTGGTTTGTTAAATGATAATTTAACTACATCTTTGAATATTTCAAGCTCCCGAGAAACAAGAATAGTAGGAGTAGGGGCTAATACTACTAATTTTTATATTCCTATAGGCTATCATCAATATCTTTTTGATGAATTTTTAAATTTTTCTTTTGTAGAAGACATTACTTATACAAATATTGCCTATACTAATAGTAATCACTATACAGATGTGAATTACGGAGAAAATAATCATATATTTTCTTTATATAGTAATTTAATAAAGCCTTATGAAAAGTATATTCATACTACAAATGTGGATATTACATATACAGATACAAACCAATTTGAAAAATTAGATGATATGTATGATACAAGTAATAGTAATACTTCTGATTTATCTTCTTTTGCTATTGGACAAACAAAAAAGAATATTTCTGTATCTTTAGATCAATCTTTCTATAACAAAACGACATTAAAAGAAATTGTAAATCATAAAATAAATCTAAGCTATGATGATACAACAAATAGTTATGAAAAGAATAAACTTGAAAATGATTTAACATATCATTATGATTATGGTTCTCTATCAAATAGATTGATATACGATTATAGGGCAAAAAAGATGACAACATCATCAACTACACTAAAGTTTTTAAAGGATCAATATTTTGTAAATATGTACTATACCAATATAATAGTAACAGTACCAGATACATTTAAGATTAAGGATGAAGAGAAAAATTTGAATTTGAATTTAGGTTTTAGTTTTGCCAAGTATTATAAAATATCATATAAAGAAAATTATGATTTAATAAGCCACGTAAGTGAATCAAAAGAATATATTTTTGATATTAATGAAAAGTGTTGGGGTATCAATTTTAAAGTGATTGATTCAATTGTAGCCACAGATACTACTACAAATGATGATTCGTATAGACAAAAAATATTATATTTGGAATTTAATCTTAAGCAATTATTTTTATTTAATCAAGAGTATAAATTAAAGAAAAGAGAATAAAGCTATGAAAAATAAAATATTTAAAAATAGAAAAGATGCTTTTCATCAGTTATGTAGAGTGTTACCAATAAAAGAAATGCAAAACGAAAATGGGTAGTATTGGCAATTTCAAGTGGTGCTGT
>CAWVZX010000168.1:0-2287 GCA_963934755.1 uncultured Arcobacteraceae bacterium
AAATGGAATATTTCATAATGATTATTCACCTGGTAATATTTTAATCAAAAAAGAATATGATACTTTTATATTTAAAATAGTTGATATAAATAGGATGAAATTTTATGATTTGGACGATGATAGTCGTGCAAAAAACTTTTCAAAACTATGGGCTAGAAATGATGAATTGGAAATAATTTCTAATGAATATTTAAAACATTATAACTCAAGTATTGATTTTACTAAAAAAGTTTGTGAATATTCAAATAAAAATAAAGACATTAAAAACTTAAAGAAAAGATTAAAAGGTATTAAAATTGTTGATTAAAAATATTTCTGTAGTTATTATTGCAAAAGATGCTCAAAATACAATTAAAGAAACTTTAGATAGTTTAGTTTTATTTACAGAAGTGATTTTGTATATCAATAATTCTAATGATAATACAAAAAAGATAGCAAAAAAATATGAAAATGTAAAAATAATAGATGGTGAGTTTATAGGATTTGGTCCAACTAAAAACAAGGCAGCAACATTTACTAAAAATAATTGGATTTTATCTCTAGATGCAGACGAAGTGGTGAGTTTGGATATGTTTGAGAGCATTAAAACACTTAAGTTAATTGACTCTAGTGTTTATGAAATAAAAAGATTTAATTATTATAAAACAAAAAGAATTAACTATTGTGGATGGGGAGAAGAAAGAATTGTAAGATTTTACAATAAATCTATAACTTCGTTCAATGATAGTATGGTACATGAAAAAATTATCGTAAAAGATTTGACTTTAAAAACTATTGATGGTGAACTTGAACATTATCCATATAATTCAATGAGTCAGTTTGTGCAAAAAGCTGATTATTACTCGACATTATTTGCAGAAGACAAAAAAGGCAAGAAAGATTCGTCACCATTAAAAGCATTTTCTAATGCTACATTTTCGTTTATCAAAACATATATCTTTAAAAGAGGATTTTTAGATGGTTACGTAGGATTGATTATATCAGTTTCTCATGCTGTAACTAACTTTTACAAATATATAAAATTATATGAATTAAACAAAGAACTAAAAGGTAAATAAGAAATGAATATTCTCATCACAAGGCATGATAAAATAGGAGATTTTATTACTATGTTACCTGTTTGTAAAATTTTAAAAGAACAAACAAATCATAAAATAGTGATGTTAGTTTCTAAAGTAAATGTAAGCTTAGCAAAAGAACTTGATTTTATTGATGATGTTATCGAGTATAGTGAAGATTGTTTTACTCTTTTAAAAAGATTGGCTCCTTTTGAATTTGATGTGAGTATTAGTGGATATGTAGATTTTAAGCTTGGGTTTAGTCTATTTTTATCTCGTATTCCTATTCGGATTGCACCTGCAACAAAAATTGCGCAAGTATTTTTTAATAAAACAGTAAAACAAAGAAGAAGTAGGGTTGCAAAAAATGAATGGGCTTATAATCTTGATTTAGTAAAACTTTTAGATGATTATTTAGATCTAAATTTTCTCAGACCTTTAGTAAATTTGGATTTAAAAAGAGAAAATTTTATCATTTTCCATACTGGTTTTGGAGGTAGTAGTGATGGAAATTTAAAACTTGATGAGTATTTATCCTTGGCTAAAAAAGCAAGCGACACTATAGAAATAGTCTTTTCTTTTGGACCAGATGATATAGAAACCAAAAAATATATAGAAAAAAAATTAGATTTTGAAGCTAGTATACGCGATGATTTTAAATCACTTTGGGATTTTACAACATTTATAGCTGCTTCAAAATTATTTGTGAGTACATCTACTGGACCCATGCATTTAGCAGGTTTAACAAATACACCTACACTTTCTTTTTTTGGGAGTAATTTATTTGCATCTTCTAAAAGATGGGCAACAATAAGTGAAAAAAAATGTCAAAATAATTATGAAATACCAGCAAATTATGGAAAAGAATTTTATGATATAATAGAAAGTAAACTAATGGAGTTAATAAAATGATAGAATATGAAGAATATACAGATATAGATTTTAATAATAAAACAATTTTAATTACAGGAGCAGCTGGATTTATTGGTAGTTGTTTGGCATTTTATTTTCAAGAAAATTACCCCGAAGCTAATATGGTAGCTTTTGATATGTTTAGAAGTGGAGAAACTTTTTCAAATGGAAACCTTAAAAGTTTTGGACATTTTAAAAATCTTTTAGGTTTTAATGGTGTTGTTATTAGTGCTGATATAAATGATAAAGGTGCTCTAAAAGACTTAGAAGAGTCTTATAGATTTGATTTTATTTTTCATCAAGCTGCTATTTTAGAT
>CAWVZX010000169.1:0-2283 GCA_963934755.1 uncultured Arcobacteraceae bacterium
TTATCAAATATATTTAATTTTTAAGGTTTACACAGTTAGATTTACACTCTCGAAAGTTATTTACCTAGCTTTTATTTAATCTATTCTGTATATGTGTATTTTAATAAGCCTATTAAATCTTCTTTAGAAATGTTGATACTATTCATACTTTTAAGTATATTATTAATTTTCTCTTGTTCTAGAGATTCAAATATTGGTAAAAATTTATCAAAATCTATTTTTGGATTACCTTTTAGCTCTACTTTTTCTTCTCCGTCTAAAAATGATGTCAGTCTTATAACATCTTTTAAATGTTTACCATCATAATTGCTTGTTCCCTCTATTAAATTTAAATGAGCGTGTAATTTAAGTGGTATTAATACCTCTGGAGTTGCAATATGTAATCCCTCCATATCTGTAGTATATTGGATTAATAAATTAAAATAATCGGTATCTAGTAAAATTGCTGACAAATAATCATAAAACTCAGGTGTTTCTATAGGTATAATATGTCCATCTCTTACTATATCTGAATCCTTATCATGTATTGCAAATAATTCTAATTGTTCCGGATATATTTTATCTTCACTATCAAAAAATCTAAATAGATTTCTTTGCGAATCATCTGTTGTTTTTTGTTTAGTTTTATATTGAGCTTCTTTCACAAAACTTAGTAACTTTTTGATAAAATTCTCATTGTTTTTTGATATAACAACAAGGTCAATATCTTTTGTTGCTCGAGCAATAAATCCTAAGTCTTCTGCAATTAAAGCAGTTGCTAACCCACCAATAATTACATAGTTTTTACTTTCATCTTCAAAATAGTCTTTAAATTTTTGTATACCTTGTATCACGTTATTATCCTTTGAATTTGATTATATAGTTCATCTATAGAGTTATTTAATCTTGTATCTTCATTATCTAAATGATTTACTAATGAAAGATATAAGGATATAGGGTCAATAACATTTTTATAAATTAAATTAGGGGTATATCTCCATAATTCAATTTGTATTAAATCGTTATCATATTTATTTGTATATATTTCAATTTGATTATTTTTATTGATATATTTTGTAAAATAATCTTTATCAATAGCATAAATACTTTCATTATTGATAATATTGGTATATTGAGATAATGCACTATATGATGATGCTACGAGGTTATCAAAATATTTCAAATCATTCTTTTTTATGTAAATATCTTCAATTTTCGGATCTTTAAGAGTAGATAATAATTTGTTAATATTCAAATTATAAGTTAAATGATATATTTTCTTTTTCCCTTGAGTTTCAAGTGATAAATATTTAAACTCATAAAGTTCTTTTAATGCTCGGCTTGTGCTCATTGTAGTTACATTAAATACTTTTGCACAATTAGAGATATTAATTTCATTGTAATGAATATTTTTATTGTTTTTTTGTAATAACTCTGATATCAAAATAGTTTGAGCTAATTTTGATAGTTTAGTATTTTTTTTCTTTTTTTGTTTATCATTAATATCTTTGATGTAAATAAGTAGTTGTGGTAAATAAATAGTATCTTTTGAAACAAAAGATATATTATTATCAATTAGGTATCTTTTTGTTGAGTTACTTATATTTGAAATATTTAAAATAATTGGCATCTGTAAAGATTCTTTAAATTGCAATAAGTGTTTATTTATAGATTTGATATCTTCATCATCTGTAGATAAAATAACACAACTAACATCTTCTATTTGAATCATATTGATATCATAACTTTTCTTAATTATAAAAGGTATTGGCTTAGTATATATTAGTTTACTATTATCTTTATAAATATTTAAGTGTAATACATCTTTTAATGTGTTTAATAAATTTTTCATATTTTATTATAACATATAATATATAGATATAACTATATAAGTGTTATAAAGACATAATTAATGTTAGTTTAATATAAACTGAATCAAATGTTTTATGCACCCATAATTTTCATTAACTCAAATGTACAATTCTTTATTTTTAAATTCTTAAAATTACATTTAAGGGTTAAATTATAGTGTGAGTCGTGGTAATTATCTAAGTGGATATATCGATGATTTCTTTTTATTTTTTGTAAATATTTTCTTTATTATTGATAAAAATTTCTTCATTATTGAGTCCTTTCTTGTTTGGATATTATCTCTTCATATATAATGTTAGCAATTATTTCATTTCCTTTATCATTAAAATGCACTCTATCAACAAAAATCGTATCCTTATCACTTATCTTTTCTTTTAAAAGAATATTCATATCTAAACAACTTATGCCTTTAATATTTGATTTAATTTTATT
>CAWVZX010000170.1:0-2269 GCA_963934755.1 uncultured Arcobacteraceae bacterium
GTGCAAATCTGCCATGTTTGTGCACAATTGATATAAAAATAAGGGAAAATAAACTTATTCTTCAGTTTTTCTTTAGAAGTCAAAATATTTTTGGAAGGCAATATGCAAATCTATTAGCATTAGTAAAACTTCAAAATGATTTAGCAAAAAGATGTAATTTTCAAGCAGGAAGTATGCAAGGATATATTGCATCTGCTCATATTTACGAGTATGATGTTGACCAAGCATTGCAAATATCCAAGAATAAGCCAATTAAGATACAAGATAAATATTATCAAAATGGACCAAAGTCAATTAGAAAATAAAATTCATTATCACACCTTAACGCTAGTTTTCAAGTATTTATATTTCACAGCCTTCAACCTATCAAGATAAAGACTTTTATATCTCATTTTCCCATCATCGCTTAAAAAAGAGATTTCTAACAATTGAAGAGTTTTAGATTCATATGAAATAAACTCTTCTATAATTTTATTTGCAATTTTATCTTCAATTCCTACTACCTGTGTAAATTTTACAAAATCATCATAACTATAAAAACCATTTGCTAAAAATGCTTTAGTATCATACTCTTGAAATAGTTCCAATGCTGTTCGTGATTCATTTGGTATATGTATAGATGATGAAAGTAAATCATAAGCAGGAGATAGAGTATAATCCTTTGTATCTCTTTGTATAACCGAGAAGTTTTTTAAGTGAGCATCCCCATTTCCTACTAGATAGTTAAAAAGTATGAGTTTAAAAAACTTTATAAGTTCAAGTTTATAAGTTGGTAAATACTTTTTTATTAGCATTGCTATTTGTTCATAGTTATAGTCATATTTATAATTTTTTCCATGAGAAGATTCACTTCTTATAGCTAGTGATGCAAAATCCTCTTGCTTTATCTTGGTACCATCTACTCTATCAAATCTTTTAGTTATATATGCTAGTTCTCCATCACTAAATTTTATTAGTCCATTTGTAGCTGCTTGTATTTTATATACTTGTTTTGCTAATTGCATAGTGAAGTGTTCGTTACAAGCTACATCATTTAATAACTCCCCATAATCCATAAGAGGGATTGGCTTTAGCAAGTATTGACTATCTCTTATCGTTGGAATTAGTTTGTTATCTTGTATTTTTAAAGCTATTTTATCTTGAACACCACTTACACTCATCTTGTCTGAGAGTTCTATTTTTGTAGATAAGAACTCTTTTTTATCAAAATCAAGTAAAAAATCTACCTTTTTATCATCAAATAGCTCTTTTTTACACTTAGGACAGTAGATATCTTTTATAGATTTGAAACAACCCAAGCACTTCATAATATTTCTCCTATAGTTATAGTTCCAATCGTATCATCTTTTGCAGTGTAAATAAGTCTTTTGAATTCATCATTTTCATCAATCTTTAACTTTTTACATTGTAGCTCTTTTAAACTTCCCTCAGCTAAAAGACCACTAAAAAAAGGGTGTAAAGTATCTGATATAAAAGGTTCTTTTTGTTTTGATAGAGTTAGGCTTATAGCTGTTGTATTTTTGTCATTTAGAAATTTTTCTGTATAAGTAAATATATATCTTGCCCCATCATACGATAAAATTCCAGCTTCTGTACCTCTATCTAATATTTTTACTTGTATCATCTTTCAATACCTTTTATTTGTAAAAGTAATTCTAAGCCCAATACATCACATACCTTATTTAGTGTATCAACTGATGTAGTTGTACTTGCTGTTTCTATATCAGATAATTTTCTTGTACTTATACCACTCACAAGAGCTAAGTCTTCTTGAGTTATCTCTAATTGTTTTCTTCTTTTTTTTATAAATGTAGCTATTTGTTTTTTATCCATATTGTACTCTTTTTATGTATTATAGTGCATATTATAACTACTTTTATATAAAAGTATAAATATTATCTTAAAATATGTAGTATACATCATAGTAAAAAAAAGTAAAAAGACCTATTATCATAGCAACATACGAAGGAGTAATATGATAAAAATTGGTATAACAGGACATAGAAATCTTGATGAAAGATTTATCGGAGACTATAAAAGAGAAATATTTGAAAAACTTTCTCAATATAAACATAAAAATATCATACTATACTCTGCTCTAGCAGATGGTTCAGATAGACTTGTGGTATATGAAGCTATAAAATTAGATATAAAGTTTATAGCTGTACTTCCTATGAAAAGAAAGATATATAAAGATGACTTTGATACTACATCAAAGCTAGAGTTTGAAAAGATACTAAAACAAGCAGAACATATCATAACTATACAA
>CAWVZX010000171.1:0-2257 GCA_963934755.1 uncultured Arcobacteraceae bacterium
TTTAAAAATATTTTTTTCAAATTCATTTTTTACAGTATTGTATACTTCTTCAATCTTTGTAGGATGTATTCTTCCATCTTTTAATAATAATTTGATAGTTCTAGTTGAAATAGCTCGTCTGTAAAGATTAAAACTACTTACGGTTATTGTATTTGGAATATCACCTATAATGATATCTACTCCTAAGCAAAACTCTAGCGCTTTGATATTTCTACCCTCTTTACCTATTATTTTACCTTTTGCTTCATCATCTGGCAAAGCAATATGATTAATAAGTCTCTCTGCCGCAAATTCTCCAGCAAATCTTGAAACTGCTATTGCTAATATATTATTAATTTCTTTAGTCGAATCTTCTTTTGCAAGTTTATATTCTTTTCTAAATAATGACGCAATCTCAGAACGATGTTCTTCTTTTACCTGCTCGAGCATAAAAGAAGTAGCTTCTGATTTAGTAAGTCCACTCGCATTTTCTAATATCTTTTCAACTTTTTTCATCTTATTATTATAAACTTTCTTTTGAGATTCAAGTCCATTTCGTAATGCTTGTATTTCTGCTTTTAAATTTTTTAGAATTTTTGTATCTTTTTGGTTTTTAAATAATTCTTCATCAATAAAATCATCTAATTCTCTTTTTTTTGTTTCGAGTTCTTTTTTTAAGTTTCTAAATTCTTTATCATAATCTCTTTTTGCCTTATTTTTAGCATCTGCAAGGATGAGTTTTGCCTCATCTTCTATTACCTTTGCTGTCGCCATAGCTTTTTCTGTATAAATATCAAGTTTTGCACTATTTAATTTGTTTGCAATTATACTACTAATGATAGCTACAATAATTGATGCCACAGAAACTAATATAATTATTTCTATTTCCATTTTATAAACCTTTACATTGTAATTATATAATCTGGCTCTATATCGTGATCCGATGTTATTATATCTTTAGATTTACAAAGTTTTAATTGTGTAAAAATTGTTATTGGTTTTACTTTTAAAGTATCAAAAAATCTATCATACATACCTGCACCAAATCCAATCCTTCTATATGTTTCATCTATTCCTACTATAGGAACTATTGCCATATCTAGTTTTATATTATTATTTTGAAAGCTTGAAAAATTTGGCTCTTTTATTCCATATTTTTTTACACTTAAGGGCAATCTAAACTTAACAGGAACAAATGATTTTCCCTTCATAAAAGGTACATAAACCTCAATATTTTTCCTTTTTCTTAATTCTATAATTATTGGCATCACGTCCACTTCAGAACTCAAAGGAATATATAGCAATATTTTTTCAGGTTTATGAAAATCAATAACTTTTTTTATTTCTAAACAAATTTTTTTATTTTTTTTAATCTTTGCAATATTACTAAAAAATTGTAATCTTTTCAAAGCTAATTTTCTAAAATCAGCTTTATTTATCAGTGACATATATAAGCCTTTTTAGGATAAAATCCATTTATTATATTATCAGAAGGAAGTAAAAATGAAGATTAATAAAATTATAATAATGACTTTTGTATCACTATTGCTAATTAGTGGTTGTGGGGACAAAGAAAATACCGAAGAAAACAATATATCAAACTCTAAAAAAAGTATGTCAGAAATATTTAATGTAAAAACAACTACGGGTAAAGATATAACTATCATTATAAAAAAAGAAGCTTGGGAGTTTAAAGGATTAGAAGATAAAGTCATCCTATTAAACTTTTTTGGGACTTGGTGTGTTCCTTGTAAAGCCGAAATTCCACATTTAAATATAATAAAAAGTAAATTAAAAAAAGATTTCGAAATCTTAGCAGTTGATCTAGGAGTAAGAGGTGGTGGACTTAATTCACAAGAACACCTAAATAATTTTATTCAAGAATTCAATATTACTTATCCCATAATTACAGGAGAATTTGCGGGAGAAATATTTGCCACTGTTAGCGAATTTAATCCTTCTGGTTTGATACCTTTTATGGTTTTATTCAATAAAAAAGGTCAAGCAGTAGAATATTACCTAGGAATGACTCCTGAAGAGATGTTATTTCATGATATTACTTCAACTATTAAGATGAACTAATGTTTGGATGGTTCAAAAAAGATGTTGAAAAGAAAGGATTTTTTTCAAAAGCTTTAAAAAAGACAGTTGATAATTTAAAAACAATCATTCCTGAAAAAAAAGAAAAAATTGAATTTGATTTAATAGAAGAAATATTAATTGAAGCAGACATGGAATATCAAATTATTGAAAAAGCTATGGATGGACTTCCATCATT
>CAWVZX010000172.1:0-2239 GCA_963934755.1 uncultured Arcobacteraceae bacterium
ATATATCTTATTTAAAAGGAATACAAATGGCATATGAATTTGACTGGACAGTCTTAATAACATATCAACAACTACTTATAGATGGCTTTATGATGACATTGAAATTATCTATAATTGGTATCTTTTTTTCATTTATAATAGGTTCAATAATTGGACTTATGAGAGTAAGTTCTAACTTTATGCTATCTTTAAGTGGTACTTATTATGTAGAATTTTTTAGAAATATTCCACTTATAGTACAGATGTTTTTTATATATTTTTCATTTACACTCACAAATGCTTTCCCAGTGCTTGAAACATTTGGAAATATGATAGGCGTCCACAACCATAATGAATTTTTTTCAGCCCTAATTGCTCTTATTGCATATACAAGTACTTATATAGCAGAAGCAGTTCGTGCAGGAATTCAATCTTTACCAAAAGGACAAATGGAAGCTGCAAAAACTATTGGTATGAATTATATTCAGTCTATGTACTATGTAGTTTTCCCACAAGCTATTAAAATGGTTTGGGGACCAATTACAAGTCAGTTTCTAAATTTAATAAAAAACTCATCTTTAGC
Organism: uncultured Arcobacteraceae bacterium; assembly: GCA_963934755.1. Lineage (GTDB taxonomy): Bacteria > Campylobacterota > Campylobacteria > Campylobacterales > Arcobacteraceae > JAIOSF01. The sequence continues at coordinate 563 of CAWVZX010000172.1, forward strand.
TATGACTATTGGAGTTGCAGAACTTACTTTTCAAACACAAGAAATAGATAGTCTTACATTTAGAGGATTTGAAGCAGCAAGTGCTGTAACTATTTTATATTTATTTTTAACTCTAGCTACAGCTTATCTTATGTCTTTGGTAAATAAGTATGCCTTAATTAAAACAGAAAGTAATACGGGAGCTAGAAGATGAATGAGAAATTAACTTTATTTTTTGCAAAACATAAAATATTATTTATTTTATTAAACCTAGCATATATAATTATTTTAGCAAAATCCTTTCAATTGCTTGCATATCCAAATGCAGACTTCACGTCTGCATTAACAGTAGATAGAATATATTTTATGTTATTTGGATTAGAAAATCAAATAGGTGGAATTGTACTTACATTTTATTTGGCTTTCGCAGCAATTATATTGAGTTTTATAGGTGGTTCACTTTTAGGCATAGCTAGATGGAGTGGAATAAAAATATTTTCTATTCCAGCAATTATGTTTATAGAATTATTTAGAGCATTACCACACATCATGGTTATATTTTGGGTATTTTTTGCATTACCTATATTTTTTGGGGTACTATTTGATATACAAGTAACATCATCTGCTTTAACATCAGCAATTATTGCATTCACTTTATTTGAATCAGCACATATTGCTGAAATAGTAAGAGCCGGCTTAAATTCTATACCAAAAGGACAATTTGAAGCTGCAAAAACTTTAGGTATGAATAGTTGGCAAATTTTTATAGATATTATTCTTCCTCAAGCTTATAGAAGAATGATACCATCTATTTTATCTCAGTTTGTATCGTTATTTAAAGATACTTCACTTGTATATGTTATTGGAGTAGTTGAATTTTTTAGAGCAGCAACGATTATAAACAATCGTATTTATATGAGTTTTGAAATATTAAGTTTTGTTGCATTGGTATATTTCTTATGTGCATTTACATTAAGTAAAATTGCAGGACGATTAGAAAAAACAGTTGAAAAACAACTAAATAGTTAAGGGTATAAAAATGAATCAAAATATAATAGAAATGAAACATATAGAAAAATTTTATGATAAATTTCACGCATTAAAAGATATAAACTTTTGTGTAAGAAAAGGTGAAATTGTTGTCGTCTGTGGTCCTTCGGGTAGTGGAAAATCTACTATGATTAGATGTATCAATAAATTAGAAGATTTCAATAGAGGTACAATAATAGTAGATGGACATGATTTAAGTGATAAAAATACTAATATCAATAAAGTAAGGCAACAAACAGGTATGGTATTTCAGCACTTCAATTTATTCCCACATAAAACAATTTTAGAAAATATCACTATTGGTCCTAGGAAAGTTAAAAAAATGTCTAAACATGATGCAGATGAACTAGGTATGAAACTATTAGAAAAAGTAAAAATTTCTCATCAAGCGAATAAATATCCAGGTGAATTAAGTGGAGGGCAACAACAAAGAGTAGCAATTGCAAGAACACTAGCAATGGAACCTGATATCATACTCTTTGATGAGCCTACTTCAGCTTTAGATCCTGAAATGATAGGGGAAGTTCTTGATGTAATGAAGTCACTTGCAGACGAAAACTATACCATAGTTTGCGTAACACATGAAATGGGATTTGCTAAAGAAGTTGCGGATCGTATTGTATTTATGTCTGATGGTAAAATTATAGA
>CAWVZX010000173.1:0-2207 GCA_963934755.1 uncultured Arcobacteraceae bacterium
TGCCAAAATCCTTGTTTGAACTTTGAAAATATTTCATCCTTATTTGCAAAATCAAAATAGATATGCTCTTCATACATTGAATCTTTTGAATTATATATTGTATTTAATTTACCATTTTGTTCTGAAAGTGTTATGTCTGGTTTACCTTCTTTGAGCTCTATTTTTAACTTTATAACTTTTTCAAACTTTTTAGCAAGATCTTGTAAAATCTCTATCTTTTCTTTTTGATTTTTAATAGAAGGTGAAAATTCGTAGTAAAGCCTTATCGTATTACTAAAAGGTATATATCTTTGATCCTTAGTATTTTTTTCATATCTAATATTTTTTGTAAATAAAGTTTCTAAATGTTTTGTGATATTCTCTTTTGAATATTCTTCTTTTGCATTTACATTATTTATAAAAATAAAAAATAGTAAACATATTTTTATTAATCTCATTAAGCAACCTTTCTTTCGTAAAATTCTAAATTGTTAAATTTGATTTAATTCTATTTTTTCTACCCCAGATTAAATCTGTAGTGATATTTCATAGTAAATAGTGTCCAGTCTTAGGATTATTATTTTTGAATATTATTAAAGCTAAATTAGAATCTTAAACTATACCAAAATAATGTCACATATAAAGTCACATTATTTATTTTCTCATTTCATCATAATTAAGTCAGGAGATTTTCGAGAAGATTTATATATTTATTATTTATTTTGAGCGATTAGAATATCTTCGATCATTTTATCTAAGTCGCCATCAAGTATAGCATCGATATTACTATATCCTATGTTACTTCTAGTATCTTTGATTTGTTGATATGGTTGCATGACATAAGATCTTATTTGATGACCCCAGCCGATTTCACTTTTTGAGATACCTTGTTTTTCAGCAGCAATTTTTTCTAACTCTAGTTCATATAATCTAGACTTTAACATCTTCATGGCACTTGCTTTATTTTTATGTTGACTTCTATCATTTTGACACTGTACAACTATATTTGTTTCTATATGGGTTAGTCTAATAGCAGATTCAGTTTTATTTACATGTTGACCACCCGCACCGCTTGCTCTATATGTATCAACTCTGATATCTTTATCTTCAATTACAATAGCAATATTATCATCAATTTCTGGACTTACCATAACTGATGCGAAGGAGGTATGTCTTTTTGCATTACTATCAAAAGGTGAAATTCTTACAAGTCTATGTATTCCATTTTCATTTTTTAAGTATCCATAAGCATTTATACCAGATATGATAATACTCACATCTTTTATTCCTACTTCATCACCTGACTGATAATCTAAAATCTCAACTTTAAATCCTCTTCTTTCTGCCCATCTAAGATACATACGATAAAGCATATTTGCCCAGTCGCATGATTCAGTTCCACCAGCACCTGGATGCAGGGAAACTATTGCATTACTTTCGTCATCATCTTCACTTAGCATAACTTCAACTTCAGTTTTTTGCACTAAATGTTCAAGTGTAGCTGCTTCTTCAAAAAGGGTTTCTATTGTATCTTCATCTTGCTCTTCAAGTGCCATGGCATAGAGTTCATTTGCATCTGTAATGGCTTCATTTGATTTAGTAAATTTTGTTAATTTACTTAATAATCTATTCTTTTCTTGTCCTATTTTTGTTGCGATTTCTTGATTTGTCCAAAATTCTGGCTCTTGTTCTAAAGTCTTTATTTCTTCTAGTCTTATTTTAATATCATCAGGCTTTAGTATTAGTTTTATATTTTGTAATTTTTGATTTAAGTTTTTTAATAGTTGTGTATATTCATAATTATCCATAGATATTATTATAGTGTATTAAAGCTAAATTGATTGTTTTGGTATATCATATATTTATTATTACATACTAAGGATGGAAGATTTATATATTTATCACTTATTGAACCTTGATGATAATGTCCTTCTATTATTAAGTCCATTGTGTAAATAGAATTATAACTTTTAATTCTCTCATCAATAAAATTTAAATAGTTACTTAGCTTATGACAAAGATTCTTTTCCATAAGTTTTTTTTCCATAAATTTTGAAAAAAAATTATTAATATCAAGAAAATTTATAAATTTCAAAAATTTACGATTTCTTATAATTGATGTATATAAATTATAAGAATATGGAGTGAAAATATCTCCATGAGATAATGCTATTATTTTGTCTTGTTGTTTGATAAATAATGGTTGTGCTTGTCTTTGAATTACATTA
>CAWVZX010000174.1:0-2198 GCA_963934755.1 uncultured Arcobacteraceae bacterium
TATCAGAAGAAATATCTAACTTTTTTTCTAATGATAAATCAATATCAAAATTAAATAATGTATATGATACGCTTTTAAAAGTAAAATACTCAATGAAAGATCAATTCGGAGCATTTTCATTGAATCTTATTAAGGGACCTTTTGATTTTATTACGAACTATGCAATAAACCGCGAAGCATGCTTATTGAATGAAAAATGGAATAAAGAAGTAGTCTTGCCTTCTAAAAATATAAAAGATATAACCTTACTCAATAAACTGTTTTCTAATAATGGTCTGATTAAAAACTTTGTATCAGCTAGTCTTGATAAATATCTTACTTCCAGTGATGGTGTTGTATATAAGAGAAATACTGCTCATAACTTATATGAGATACCTTTGAAAGAAAATTTTTTAAATTTTTTAACTAAAGGTTCTTCGGATAATTATGTTCCTAAAAATAAATATTTAATCAGTATTGAAACAAAACCTATGAGCATCAATAATGCATCTAAAATTTTCCCATTGAGAAATGAATTAATGATAAACTGCGATGATAAAATTTTTACTTTAAACAATTATAATTATAAACATCAAAAAGATTTTATTTGGAAACCAAAATTATGCAAAAGTGTTCTTCTAAGTGTTTTCTTTGAAAATATTATATTTGAAAAAAAATATGATAGCAAGAACAGCTTCTTGGACTTTGTGGAAGATGCAAAAAATGGTTATATACGATTGACAATTGATGATTTGGTTGTAAATCAAGTGATAATGAAAGATAGTAATATGAAATGGGTTGATGTTTATTTTAATGTGTCAAATAGTAAAGAATTATTAAAAATAAATAATCAAAATAAGTTATTAATTCCTAAAAGTATTGCAAAATGCAAATGAATTTAATAATGCAAGATTTAGGTAAAAAACATATCAGCGAGACCAATACTGTAGGTGAGAGTGTAAAGCATGATGACGATTATATAGAGATTATTGATGAAATTGGAAAGCTTGACTCTCTTGAGTTTAACGCAGAAGTAAATTTTGAAAATATTATTAAGCTTAGTATTGTAATATTGGAAAATAAATCTAAAGATTTATTTGTTGCAATTTATTTGTCCTATGCATTATTGAAGCTTGATGGTATTAGTGGTTTTGAAAAAAGTGTTCAAATATTGAGAGATATGCTTGAAAATTATTCCGAGGATTTCTTTCCGAAAAATAAAATTGCACAATTTAATGCATTTTTGTGGTGGATGAAAAAAATAGTATTGTTAATAAATGGTGTTGATGGCAAAAAATTTATACTCACTCTAGAATCTGCTATTAATATCAATTTATTCAATAACCTTAAATTTTTAGAAAATTATATCAGTAGTAATTATGAGCAAAGAATAAGTTTTGCCGAATTGCTTAAATGTTTAAATACTAAATTAGAGACTCATCATTCTGCGAAAATACTTGAACAAAATGTTGATACTAGCCTTTCAAGAAATAATACACAAGAAAGTAATATGAATGATAGTACATTATCAAGCACTGAGGTAGCACCTATTTTACTTAAGGAATCTCTCTCTCTATCTTTTTATAATATTTTCGAGTTATTTTTTAAAGATTTAGATAGCATTTCATCTGCTTTAATAAAGAATAATGATTATAATATCTATCTTTTTTTAATAAATCGAATTAAAATTTGGTTTAGTATTGCTGAATTACCTATAAATAAATTAGGTATTACATACTTAAAACCTCCAGAAATGCATGAGATAGAATATCTAGATAAATTATATCAAGAACAAAATTGGGATGAACTACTTTATGAAGCTGAAAGTAGAATTTCACAATATATATTTTGGTTTGATTTGCATTATTATGTTTATATCTGCTTAAAAAATAAAGAGCTTGATAATATAGAAATTTATGTAGATTTTATGAGAAATTTTATTTACAAATTTCCTAGATTAATTGAAATGAAATTTGAAAATGGTTTTGCTTTTTCAAATACTATTGCCCTGCAATGGATAAATAATCTTTCAAAGAAATCCGATTCTGTAGAAAAGCCTTCGATTGAAAAGAACTACTTGCAAAAAGGCTATGAACTTATTAGTCAAGATAAAATCATAGAAGCAATTAAATTCTTTTTAAATGAATCAAAAAATACTATGAACAAAAAAAAAGAAGTCGAAGTAATTATGGAACTTGTAAGTGTCTTAAAGAATTATA
>CAWVZX010000175.1:0-2175 GCA_963934755.1 uncultured Arcobacteraceae bacterium
TACAATACTAGCATCCACCATAGCTCCAATTGCAATTGCAATTCCCCCTAAAGACATAATATTCGAGCCAATTTCAAAGATATTCATTAATAAAAAAGTTATCATCACTGTAATCGGTAAAGATATGATAATAATCAGAGAACTTCGTAAGTGAAATAAGAATAAAGCTGTCACAATTAATACAATTAGAGATTCTTCAAAAAGTGTTTCTTTTAAAGTATTGATAGCCTTATCTATTAATGATGTTCTATCATAAGTTTCAACAATTTCAACACCATCTATTTTAAGAGTTGTGAGTTTTTCTTTTACATTTTCTATAACTTTATATGTATTTTCCTTAAATCGAACGATAACAATACCACCAACAGTTTCACCTTCACCATTTAAGTCAGCCATCCCTCGTCTATTTTTACTAGTAAGATTTACATTTGCTATGTCACTTATTTTAAGTGGTATATTTCCTTCTGTTTTTATAATTATATTTTCTATATCTTGAATATTTTTTAAATATCCTTGTACAGTTATAAGATGTTCAAAACCATTTTCTAAGATAAGTCTTCCACCTTTATCTGCATTGAACTTAGCTACTTTTTTTCGTATATCATCAACTGAAATATTATATTGTACTAGTTTATCTTGATCTAAAGTTATCTCATAAGTTTTTACAAATCCACCTATGGATGCGACTTCACTTACCCCATCAACACCCAATAAAGCATATTTAAAATAATAATCTTGGAGTGTTCGTAACTCATCTAAACTTTTTGTTTTAGAAGTTAATGCATACTCATATGCCCATCCTACACCTGTAGCATCTGGACCCATAGTTACTGTAGCACCTTCAGGGAAAGTTGGATTTAGCTCAGATAATTTCTCTAAAATTCTATCTCTTGATTTATATAAATCTGTTCCATCTTTAAAAATTACATATATCAAACTATTTGAAAAACTACTCATAGCTCTTACTGTACTAATATTAGGAAGCGATAGAAGTGCTGAAGTCAAAGGATAACTCACCTGTTCTTCTATAAGTTTAGGAGCTTGTCCTTCCCATTTTACTTGTACAATCACCTGTGGAGGTGAAAGGTCTGGTAAAGCATCTAGTGAAGTATTTTTAAGTGCAAAAAATGAGGCTCCCACTAAAAGAAGTACAGAAATTAGAACTAAAAATAAATTTTTGACACTATAGTCAATTATTTTTTCAACCATCTAACTCTCCTACCATTCTTCATCTTCATTAGATGAACCATATAAACCATTTGTTATGGCATCACTGTCGAGTAAAAACATCGCTTTATCTATAACTATTTCATTTTCATTTAAACCTATAACTTCAAACTCCTCACTATTGATTCGTGTTGCTGTAATCTCTTTTGGTTCGAAACTATTTCCATTTGGTATAAATACAAAATGTTTATCTGCTTTTGTTAAAACTGCAGATTTAGGTAAAACCAACATAGTTTTTTGAAGTGTATTTATCGATACTTTTGCAAACATATTTGGAAATACTTTTAAATTTTTATTATCTATTTCAAATCTCACTCGTATTGTTTTGTCTTTTATATCTATACTAGGATAAATAAAATCAACTTTTGAATTGAAAACACCAACACCATCAATATTTATCTTTGCTCTCATATCTTTTTGTATAGATTTTAAATTTTTTTGATACACCTTCGCGATAACCCAAAGTTTTTCAAAATTTGCTATTTGGAATAATTTTTCGCCTTTCTTTGCAAAACTTCCATCATTGATATTTTTTGCTATTATAAATCCATGGTAAGGTGAATAAATATTTATATAGTCTTTTACTCTATTTGTTTTGAGTAAATTATTTAATACTTTTGTATCAATATTAAAACTCCTAAATTTCTCTAGATAACTTTTTCGTAATTTTTTATCTCTTAAAAGTAATTCATTCATAGCAAGATTGATTTCATTTGAATAAACATCAAAAAGTCTATCACCTTTACTTATAGAAGTATATGTTTTATTTGCATATACTTTTCCAACATATCCATCAAATCTAATATTTATATCTTTTATAGAGTCATCAGGAATATGGACATTAGCATAAAATGTTTTCGATAAATTTACAATCTTCTTTTGTACTTTTATTGTTTTTTTATTAAATATTTGTGTTACATCTAGTGGCTGTGCATTTATAACTGATAC
>CAWVZX010000176.1:0-2142 GCA_963934755.1 uncultured Arcobacteraceae bacterium
TATAATTCCATCCCCATCACTTGCAGTTACTGTAGTTCCATTTATATCATAAGTATATATCGTACTATAATTTGCGATTCCATCCCCATCGCTATCTGTACTTTGAGTGAGTTGATTTCCATTATTATCATAAGTAGACATCATACTAGAATTTATAATTCCATCCCCATCGCTATCTGTACTTTGAGTGAGTTGATTTCTATTATTATCATAAGTATATGTAGTAGTTGTATTTTCACTTCCATCTAAATTTGTATTAATTACCTTCTCTATATTTAGATTTGAGTCCCAAGTAAGTGTATCAATAGTATTTACAGTTCCATCCGCATTAGTATCATTACTGCTCGATGCAATAAGAAAATAAAGATTTTTATTATTTGTTTCTGTAAGTGTTTCATTAAAGTGTTTTAAAGCTTTTGTAGGAGTAATAAGTACACTAGCAATTACAACCTCAGCATCACTATCAAAATCATCTGATTCAATTGTTCCAGTATATCCAGCAAATTTCGCACGTGATGCTTCACTAATTTCAATTCCATTTGAAGCATTATTATCATTATCTAGTGTTTGCAGTACTTGGAGTATATTTATCATTACTGTAGGGGAAGAAGAGTATAAATCATATGGCGATATAGTACTGGATACAGTAGCGTTACCTAAGCTCAATAAGCCTATATTAAATGTTATAGTATCACCAGTAATGCAAGTAAATTCACCACTTGAACTTGTAAGACCAGTCGAACCAGAGGAACAGGTATAACTTAATCCACTCACAGTTGAATCCAAAAAGATACCTGTTGTTGTCAGTGTATCTGTAGTAGATGAAGAAGAACTCCCTCCACTACAACCTGTCAAAACAAGTATAGATATAAAAATTATATTAAGATTAAATTTTGTTAAAGTTTTAATAGGAATCCTTTTATTATATATATTATCAGCATAAAAAAAGCCAAAAAGAGAAATCTTATTGGCTTTTGAAAAAATAGAAAAAATCTATTATCTTTTTGAAAACTGAGGAGATCTTCTCGCTTTTCTTCTTCCTGGCTTCTTTCTCTCAACGATTCTAGCATCTCGAGTAAGTAAACCATGTGGTTTCAGAACAACTCTAAATTGTTCATCATAAGCAACTAAAGCTCTTGAAATACCATGTCTTAAAGCATCAGCTTGAGCAGAATATCCACCACCTAATGTTTTTGCAACGATGTTTACAGATTCTAATTGTTTAGAAACTTCTAAAGGTTGTCTCACTCTTTTTTTAAGAGCTTCATGACCACCAAGCCATACATTTAATGCTACACCGTTAACAGTGATATCACCTGTTCCAACTTCTAGCCATACTTTAGCTATAGCTGTTTTTCTTTTTCCTGTTGCGTATACTTTTGCCATTTATTATCCTTGTACCTGTGCAGAATGAGGGTGATCTTCACCATCATACACTTTTAAGTTTTTAAGTATTTTTGCACCTAATTTTGTTTTAGGTAACATACCTCTAGTAGCTAATTTAAATAACTTTTCAGGGTTGTTTTCTAACATATCTGACATTTTGTGAGTTTTTGTACTACCAAAATAACCTGAATGTGTAAAGTAATTTTTATCTGCTAATTTAGCACCAGTAAATATAACTTTACCAGCATTGAGAATAATTACATTGTCTCCACAGTCAACATTTGGAGTAAATGAAGGTTTATTTTTCCCTCTTAAAATTGTTGCAACTTCTGTGATTAATCTACCGAAAACTCTATTAGTAGCATCAATTACAATCCAGTCTTTTTTAACATCAATTTGATGTATACTTTGTGTAAATTTCATATGAAATATATCCTTTCTTAAAAATAAGTTTCGAATAATAACAAACTATACTTAGAAGAGACTTAAATTAAGCTATTTGAAAGTTTTATTTTTAAAATAACTCCTGTTTCAATATGATGAGAATAAGCAAACTGATCAAATAATGCAAACTTTTTAACAGTATGCGTTTTTGTTAATTCAAGTAAATCTCTATGCAATGTCTCTGGATTACAAGAAATATAAATAATATTTTCAAAATCTTGGGATAATTTTGTAGTTGTCTCATCTAATCCAGCACGAGGTGGATCTAAAAATATTGTACTAAAATTATAACTATCTAAATCAATATCTTTC
>CAWVZX010000177.1:0-2142 GCA_963934755.1 uncultured Arcobacteraceae bacterium
AATCTCAAATCAAATCAAATCTTGATTTTGCATGAGATGAAGACCTTGATTTATTTTCTATAGAGATGGATATAGATAAAGCAGTCATAGTGAAGATGTTTATACGAGGTGGGAAACTTATTTCTAGTACGCATAACTATGTAAATATTACCGAAATAACCACAAAAGATGAGATATATAAAACAGCAATAGTGAACTATTATAATGAAGAACTACCTTCAATTCCCACAACTATTTTAGTGTGTGATGAGATAGAAATGGTAAAAGAATTAGAGGCTTTTATTTCTTCTAAATACAAGAAGAAAGTTACAATAATTCATCCCAAAATAGGATTGAAAAAGCAACTTACCATAACAGCAAATAACAACTGTATAGAACTTTTAAAAATAAATAAGACTACTATAAATAATAGAGATTATATAGCTATTAAGGAGCTGTTTAAATTATATAAAGTGCCTACAAGATTTGAGTCTTATGATAACTCACAAATGATGGGACAAGCTAAGGTAGGTGCTATGATTGTATGGGACAATAGTTGTTTCTTTAAAGATGATTATCGATTATATAATTTAGAAGCAAATGATGAATATGGACAAATGAAAGAAATGCTCACACGAAGAGTAAAAAGATTTAGTGAAAATCCTGCTCCAGATTTATGGGTAATTGATGGTGGACAAACACTTCTAAATTTAGCCTATGATATAGTTCAAAGTGTTGGAGTTAATCTTGATATCATTGCTATAGCAAAAGAAAAAATAGATGCAAAAGCACATCGAGCTAAAGGTGCTGCTAAAGATATTTTATATACTAAAGATCAAGTGTTTCGATTAGAAACATCTGATAGAAGATTACAATTTATTCAAAGACTACGAGATGAAGCTCATCGATCTGCTATTACATTTCATAAAAAACAAAAAAGAAAAGAAGATAAACAAATATCACTATTAAATATCAAAGGTATAGGTGAAGCAAAGGTAAAAAAACTTTTAAATTATTTTGGTACATTTGAAGAGATAAAACATTCTAATATTGAGCAATTATTAGAAGTATTGAACAAAAAAGATGCTGAACTAATCATAGAATACCTTAGCTAAGGTATTCTATGAAATTGAAATGATTTTATAAGTTATTCACATTGAATTCACATGCCAATTCACACCTTACAATTTACTTAACAATACAATAATCATATTTATTTTTTGCATCAATTATCTTAAATATATAATAGTAAATACTTTATAAAGACTATATATAAAGTATTTGTATGAATATCTATCAAATTAATACCGATGGTGTAAAAAAATTATACTCCATATATATCAGTATAAATTTTACTAATAATTGCTTTGTGAATAGTTGTAATTATTTAGATGTGAAAAACTTTTTTTACTCTAATCATAAGTCATTTTAAACTAAATAAGATATACTCTTATCATGAGAATAGATAAATTTTTAAACGCAGTAAATATTACTAAAAGAAGAGCCGTAGCTGAAGATATGTTGTCACATAAAGTTGTTTTTATAAACAGCATATCTGTTAAAAAAGCAAAAGAAGTTAAAGTTGATGATATTATAGAGATACGATATCTTGAGTATTCAGATAATTTTCGAGTATTACAAATACCTAAAATGAAATCCACACCAAAATCAAGCCAGAGTGAATATGTCACAAAACTGTAAAGGATTCTAAGTGTTTACTAAAGCCAGATTAAAATTTGATGATATATTTGAAAATAGACTAGACACAGATTCTGTAAGAAAATATCTAATAGATCTATATGAAAAAGGTGAAACAGCAGATGAAATTGCTGCTGCAGCAAGTGCTATGAGAGAGCATATGCTTCCTTTAAATGTAGAACAATCACTTAAAGAAAAACTTTTGGATAATTGCGGAACAGGTGGAGATAAAAGTAATAGCTTTAATATCTCTACAACTGTATCTATTTTATTATCTGCATGCGGATGTATGATTGCAAAACATGGAAATAGAAGTATCACAAGCTATAGTGGTAGTGCTGATATGATCGAAGAACTTGGGGTAAATTTAACACTCACTATTGCACAACAAATAGAAATGTTAAAACAAACTGGTTTTGTATTTATGTTTGCAGTCAATCATCATCCCTGCATGAAACATATCAT
>CAWVZX010000178.1:0-2106 GCA_963934755.1 uncultured Arcobacteraceae bacterium
TTTTTCTAAAACTCCTTACCAAGTTTTGCTAACTCATCATCAACTTTTTGTTCATATGTTAATCTATTGGGAAACTTTGACAAAACTCTACTCGCTAGTGAAATATCACTAGTAACAACATTTACCCCTGCAGATTTTGTAAAAGCATTTACGATAGGTAAAAGTGAATAAGTCGCTAAAGCCGGTGCTTCATCAGTTTTTGTCCATATAATTTTTGACATATATATTCCTTAATTAATATTTTTACTATATATAATAGCTAAACTTTAATTACAATATAATTTTATATTACTTTTCTTGAAAATTAAATTAATGTATCATTCATACATACCGCTATTTCCAGAGGTTCTTCAACTTGTCGTCTGTAGATAGTAGCTTTATAGGTTTCTTTATAATTTTTTTTGACTTATTTTTAAGTGTTTTTATTTTGTGTTTTTTTTGACTTATTTTAAATCTATTTCTTCTTTTTTCTCGTTGAACATTTTGTATATTTTTTTTGTGTTTAGAATAAGATGATGCGAAGTTATGTTTTGTGCCATCATTTGATTTCATAAAATATAGATAATTAGATTGAGCTGGAAAAATAGCAGCTTTTATAGATTCAAATTCAATCGCACATATAGGATCTTTGGGTAACCCCATATATTTATATGTATTATAAGTACTTGTATCATTTTTAATCATTGAAGGTGTTACTTTAATATGGGAATACTTACTATAGTTTAAGGTCCCATCCATTTGAAGTTTCATATTTTTTTTTAAACGATTATAAATCACGCTTGATACTTTTGGCATCTCGTCTTTTGATGCAGATTCTTTTTGGATGATTGAAGCAATGATTATATACTTATACCAATTTTTTTGATTATATTGACCAAATATTTTATTACTTAACTTTTCATATTTTTCTTGGCTTATTGATAGTAAATATATTATTAGTTGTTCTTCATTCATTCCTAATGGCAAATAATAGGTATCCGCAATAATATTTCCATCTTTTTTATATGCTAATCTTGAATAAGTTTCAAAAAGTTTAAAAGTAGATATATGCAATGTATCAGCTAGATTTTGAAGAAAAAAGAAATATGTTTCACCAGGAATCAATGTGACTTTTCTTAAAGCTGCTTTTGATGTAGTCAATTTATATAAAAACTCTATTTTTGACATTCTTGTAGTTTTTAAATCTATCCATCCACTTTGAGGTTTTCCTATTATTCTTAATGCAAGTTTATCTAATACATTTACTTCATAATTATTTTTATCTAAATGTGATATAATCGCATTAGAACTACCTTTTGGTATAAAAATAACTCGTGATGTGTTGACTTCTTGAGTAAAATAAAATGATAAAACAATTACAAATACAAGGAACGATTCAATTATGTTAAATATCACAGGATTTATTTTTATTTTATTTAGTGGAATTATTTTAATAATTATTGCCTCTTTATCTAATGGTATAGAGATAAATAGTATCTCATATAAAAATATAAATGTAGAAAAATTGTACCTAAAATATGATAAAAAACTAACTATTTCAATAAAACAACTAACTATCTCAGATTACAATTTAACTACTTCTATAAAATCTAGAACAAATCTAAGTATTGATTATGCTAATAATAATTTTATAATTGATGTAAAAAAGTTTGAACTTCTTGGTACAGATTTATCTTTTAATGGATTAATTCTGATAAATCAAAATAATATAGATTTGGGGAAAAAATCTGAAATTAAAATTGAAAATTTAAATTTAAATTTTGATAAACAAATGGACAAAGTGGTTCTAGAAAAAGCTTTTGTAACCTACCAGGACAATCTTATTAATGTAACTTTTGAAAAACCTTTCTACAAAGATGTAGATTTATCTACTTCTAAAGTGTCCTATTTAATTGATACAAATATCTTAAAACTTTATCTTAAAACAACAAGTTTATTTAATGATACGCTTAAAAATACTTTATTAAGGTACGGAGTGGAGATTCCATTAAAACAATATGATGGAACAAATGATATTTCAGCGAACATTTTCATACCTTTTTCAAAAGGTAAACTTTCGATTGAAGCTGATGTAAAAATCAAAAATTCAATTTTAGAATCTTATAA
>CAWVZX010000179.1:0-2069 GCA_963934755.1 uncultured Arcobacteraceae bacterium
CTTACTTTAAATAGATATTTATGTAATTCCCCCTCAATTCTAATTGTTGGGGAACCTGCTTCCTTATGATAAGTAAATTGCATAATTTACTCTAAAATACTTTTGACACTATATAAGTAAATACAACGGCACTTATCTCTAATATATAAATCTTTCTTGCAAATAGTCTAAATTCATTTTGTTTATCAATTTCACCTAGCTTAATCACTCTCATTTTTTTATATCGTTTTATCTCTAGTACCATTATGAATATTGTAGTTGCAATCATTAACAAGACAGTCACACTTAAATTATGAGAGACAGCCGCAACTATACCTCCCGTATATGCAACAACTGCATTCGTCGCATGATAAATAGGAGTCATGATTTTTAATCTTTTAACTAATGTAATATAATCTTTTACTATTAAAACATTCACTAAATTATTTATCATAAATAAAACTAAAATAACTATTGCATAAATATGCCAAGTAACTGATGTAAGTATAAATTCCATATATAATATTCCTCTTTAACACTTTTTGGTATTATATCATATAAAAGAAGATTATTTTAATTAAGGTGCCAAAGAAAAAATGAAAAAAGCAGTATGTATTTTAAGTGGTGGTATGGATTCGACACTGGCTTCATATTTAGCAAAAAATGATGGTTACGAGCTTATAGCTCTGCACTTTAATTATGGACAAAGAACCCAACAAAAAGAACTTGAAGCATTTAGAAATATCGCTAAAGAACTTAGTATAAATGAAAAATATGAGATTGATATACCATTTTTCACACAAATAGGCGCATCAGCTTTAACCGATAAATCGATAGATATACCAACAAGTGGTATTGAAAAAGGTGTTCCTGTAACCTATGTACCATTTAGAAATGGTATTTTCTTAAGTATAGCAACAGCCATAGCTGAAAAGCATGAAGCACAAGCATTATTTATAGGAGTAGTCCAAGAAGACAGTAGTGGTTATCCTGATTGTACAGATATATTTATAGATAAAATACAAAGTGCCATGAATGAAGGTACCAAAAAAGAAACAATATTAGAAATCATAACACCACTAGTTCATATGACAAAAGCAGAAATCGTAACAAAAGCATTAGAACTAAATATTCCACTAGAACATACATGGAGTTGTTATGCAAATGAAGATAAAGCCTGTGGAGTTTGTGATAGTTGTAGACTAAGACTCAATGGTTTTAAATTAGCAGGAGCAACTGATAAAATTGAGTATGTAAACTAAAATAGTTCGTTTATATATCTTGAAACTTCAATTAAATCTTTCTTTTTTACATCTAGATTTACAATGACTCGTAAAATTGCTTTAGATACAGTAGGCTGTCTGATAGCACCTATTAAATAACCTTTATTTATAAGACTTTGCTGTATCTCTATTACTTTTTTATTATTTCCTATTTCTATAGGTACGATTAAAGATTTTGTTTGTATATTTAATAATTTGCTTATAATTCTCTGATGAGCTTTTATCTTACTTTTAATTTTCTTTATATTTTCTTGAATATATATTAGGTTTGTAAGTGCCAGTGCTATATCAAATAAAGATGGGGCAGTACTATAAATAATTGGTTTTGCCCTATTCTCTAAAAATGAAACGATATGATGTGATGCTAAAATATATGCACCATAACTTCCATAGGCTTTTCCTAAAGTTCCCATTTTGATATGATTTGGTTTCGGTTTTATATCATGATAATCATACCAACCTAAAAGGTTTTTCCCTATCACTCCTGAACTATGAGCTTCATCTACTATTAATATAGCATTGTGTTTTGAAGCAATCTCATTGAACTCTTTTGATGCTATATCTCCACCCATTGAGTACACACCCTCGATAGCTATTAGAAGTCTATTAGGAGCATAAGTTAAGTTCGATATTTTATGTTTTAAATCATCTGTATCATTATGCTTAAATACAACGATTTCGCCTTGGACTAATTTAGTAGCCAACATTCCACTTGCATGATACTGTTCATCAATAAATAATATATCTTTCTTTCTTACTAAACTTTCTATCAATGAAATATTTGCTAAAAAACCACTACCTACAACT
>CAWVZX010000180.1:0-2062 GCA_963934755.1 uncultured Arcobacteraceae bacterium
TACACTAGTAGAAAAACTAACACATAATGAACTTTTAGCCGTTTTAGGTCATGAGCTTGGACATTTTAAAAATGGTGATATACTTAAAAATATTGGTATTATGGGATTTGTAATGTTTATATTTTTTGCAATTTTTGGAAATATTCCTGATGAGTTCTTTGTAGGATTGAACCTAAATAATCAACCTTATGCCGTGATAGTAGTCTTTATGATTTTTAGTCCTATATTATCGTTCTTTTTAATGCCATTGATTAGTGCTATGAGTAGACATAATGAATACGCAGCAGATGAATTTGGCAGTAACCTTTCCTCAAAAGAAGATTTAGTAAATGCACTTTTAAAACTTGCAAATGAAAATAAATCATTTCCCTTATCTCATCCATTGTATATATTTTTTCACTATTCACATCCACCTTTAGTAGAAAGATTAAAAGAGTTAGGTTATACAGGCACAGGAATTGGGCAAAGTGGAAATGATGAGGCTTTGAAAGAGGACTTAGAAAACTAATATATCATAGCTGCGTATTTAGAGTTGCAAAAGGAGATTTATAGATGAATATAGTTAATAAAAATGATTTATACATAGCTGTCAAAGATATACTTCAAACAGCAAGAAATACAACATATAAAAAAGTAAATTTTATAATGGTTGAGGCTTATTGGAATATTGGTAAACAAATAGTAGAAAAGGAACAAAAAGGGGAAGATAGAGCAAGGTATGGTTCAGCTCTTATTAAAGAGTTATCAAAGCAATTAACACAAGATTTTGGTAAAGGATTTGCCAATACAAATCTAAAAATGATGAGACAGTTTTATAATGCTTTTCCAAATAGTCACACACTGTGTGACCAATTGACTTGGAGTCATTATCGGCTTATTATTAGAATTCAGAACCAAAATTCTAGAGAATGGTACATAAATGAAACAGCCCAATCAAATTGGAGTGTTAGAGCATTAGAAAGACAAATAGGTACACATTATTACGAGAGAATATTATCAAGTAAAGATAAACAAATAGTACAAGATGAAGCTACGCAAAAAACAAAAGATTTACAATTAACTCCAAAAGATATTATCAAAGACCCTTATGTACTAGAGTTTTTAGATTTAAAAGATAATAAATCTTTTCGTGAAAGTGAATTGGAATCTGGGCTAATTGAAAAGATAGAAGAATTTTTATTGGAACTTGGAAAAGGGTTTGCATTTGTAGCACGACAAAAAAGAATCAAAACTGAAACTAGTGATTTTTATATTGACTTAGTATTTTATAATTATATCTTAAAATGTTTTGTAGTTATAGACCTAAAAAGAGGAAAACTAACTCATCAAGATATAGGTCAGATAGATATGTATGTAAAGATGTATGATGATTTAGAAAAAGAAAAAGATGACAATCCAACTATAGGTATCATACTTTGTACAGACAAAGATAACACAGTAGTAAAATATTCGAGTATAAATGACAATGAAAATCTTTTTGTATCTAAGTATCAGATGTATTTGCCTAGTGAGGAAGAGTTAAAAGCTGAGATTGAGAAAGATATTTTTGAGTTGGGGTTAATGGTGGAAGATGATGACTAGTATTATTATAGAAGCATGTATTTTTGATGGGTATTTTAGGTCGGAGGAGATTTATAGATGAAAGAAATAACTACAAAACTATCTATTATCTTATTTAACAGTTTTATTATTAATCATAGATATTTTGCTATTCAAAAAGGTGGATTGTACTTTGCAAGAAATCAATACATTAATCAAAATACTATTGAAAATATTTTAAAAAATAAAGAAAGCTTTCTCGTCTATCAGGAAGACTATAATTATCTAAAATGGATTTGTTTTGATTTTGACATTAATAAGGAATTCATAGATAGTGGCGAATTTGGAAAAAATAAAGAAATATTTTATAATGAGTTGATTGAAAATATTCAAATTTTGGTATCTTTTCTAGATCAACAAGAGATAGATTATTTATTAGAATTTTCAGGTAATAGAGGTTTGCATATTTGGATTCTTTTTGATGATAAAATCACGAGACAAGATGCCTTTATTATTTTTCAAT
>CAWVZX010000181.1:0-2014 GCA_963934755.1 uncultured Arcobacteraceae bacterium
CAAAAGAACAAATACAAGATGCAAATACTTTTTTACAAGAAAACTCTTATGGGAAGACATTTAGAATTGATTCTCCTAAGTTGCTAAATCCACAACAATTATTTACATCAACAAAAGAACAAAAGAATGATTCAAATTTCAATATCAATAACACCCAAGGTGGACTTAAACATGAAGTACTTCCTTTCGTACCTATAGTAAAAGTAGCTGTTACTGGTGCTAAAGCATTCGTAGAAACTACACCATTTGTTGTTAGAAAAACTGGACAAGTTTATGATGATGTAACATTGGGAATGATTAGGGTTATAGAAAAAGCAGTTCCTACAATTACAAATCCTACTAATGCAAAAAGAGGAAAAGATTTTATAGATGGTTTTGAGGCTGAAGGTATTAAATTTCCATTAACAGGAAATAAAGCACATAATATCGGTTTTGGTACAAGAAAAGTTATCGAAGAACTGGGGAATTAAAATGTTTAATTTATTTTCTGGAATTATTTCAATATTGTTTGCAATTGCAATATGTACAAGTGGAACATATAGCTCATATAAAGGTATTTATATCGAACTTGGATTATTAAAATATCCATTATCTTTTATTATATTTTCTTATGGAATCTGGCTTATTATAAATTATAAAAAAATAAAAATAGATGAAGAAGAACAATACTCAATCTGCCCAAACTGCAAAGAATCATTCACATACAAAGAACTACACCATGGTAAATGTAAATACTGTAAAGATATAGATACTATAGATATAGAAGAATATTATAAAAATAATTCTGATGAAAGAAATGAGTAACACTACAAAATTAAACTCTGATTTTATAGAATTATTTTTATTGCTTGAATAATAATTGATGAGGCATTTAAACTTATTTCTTTATACTTATCAAAAGGATTGATAATTTCAATTTGATGATTATATTTATTGATATCTAAATTTTCAA
Organism: uncultured Arcobacteraceae bacterium; assembly: GCA_963934755.1. Lineage (GTDB taxonomy): Bacteria > Campylobacterota > Campylobacteria > Campylobacterales > Arcobacteraceae > JAIOSF01. The sequence goes on from CAWVZX010000181.1 coordinate 953, forward strand.
GAGAAATTTTCAATTCACTTAAATCATCTTTGGTTATTTTGGCAAGAATAAGCATATTTTTTAAAATATCGTTATTATTATCTATGGCTACTGCAATATCAAATATATCTCTAGCTTTATTGTCTTTTTTTCTAAAAGTAATTTTTTTAGCTAAAATATCTTCAATGGATTCGATATATACTTCAAAAGGAAATATTTTTTTACTATCATCAATTAAACCTTGATTTGAATTTGAATCTATTAATATGTCAATTTTAATTTCATTTTTACTTACTAAACCAATATAATTATGTGAATCTATATATTCACAAGGGTTGAAGTTTAAAGTATCATCAATCCACATTTTAGGTCTTAGATAATCTAAATATTGAATATCATCAACAAATAAGTCTATGTCAAAACTTAATCTATGTTGAAAATAGTACATAGCTAATGCAGTACCACCTCCAAATTTTATTTTACTCTTTGGGATTAATGAAAATTGAGAATCTTTTTGAAATTGTACAAAAGCTTCAATCTGAAACTTGTAATGTTCTGTTATAAATTTAGTATTATTGGTATGGGTTATAAGATAAGACAAGAGAAGCTTTTTCACTTTCTATTTGATACATGTTAATAAAATTGTTAAATTCATCTTTTGTAGATTCTGTTTGTATCATATCTATTGCATATTTTTCAATATTAGTATAATTATTTGGCTTTTTATTAAATACAGAAACTAAATCTTCAATATTCAAATGCAATGATGGATCACCTATTGAATTATTAATTGTTAATAATAACATAGGTTTAAAATTTGGATTAATACTCATAAGCTCTCCTTTAATTATTTATGTTTATAAAAATATTATAACATTATTATATGTAAAAATGTTAATAATTTAGAAATTTAAAGAAATTAGAGATTCTCTACCACTATCAAAGCTTAATGTTGTATATCGTAAAGTCATTATAACATCTTTATGATCTATATGCTAATCTTATTGCTTTTCTTTGCACAAGTATTTTAAATGAAGTCACCTCCACAAATAGATCTAGCCTGGATGGATATACAGAAGTAGC
>CAWVZX010000182.1:0-1965 GCA_963934755.1 uncultured Arcobacteraceae bacterium
ATGAGTATATCTCTAAAGTTGAAGATTTAAAAAAAATAAAAGAAGATATTTGATTTTATATTCTACAATGTATTGAAATCAAAAGTAAATGTGGTACCAACTTTTAGTTTTGATTCTACACTAATTTTAATACTGTATTCTTGACATATTTTATAAACAATATTAAGCCCCATACCAAAACCACCATCTTGTATGGTAGCTCTGTAGTATCTATCAAATATATTATCTCGATCTTTTATATCTATACCTATTCCAGTATCCTTTATGAAAAGTTTTTTATTTTTTAAGATAACAGATATATTTCCTCCTCTGTTATTATATTTTATTCCATTTGAAAAAATATTACTAAAAATTCTTTTAAAATCTTCTTTATCAATTTTGATGTATGTTTCTTCAAGATCAAGTGCAGTGTGAATATTCTTCTTTGAAGCTAAAAGTTCAAAATATTCTAGCTCATGTAAAATAAGTTGATTTAATTGTATATTTTGAATATTCTTTTTTTTGCCTTTTTCTAAAAATAGATATGTTAAATCTTTATATATTTCTGATATTCGTTGTGCACTTAGATAGATTCTTTCCATGTTTCTTTCACTTCTTGGTGTTTGTTTATCACTACAAATCATTAATGCTGTAATCGGTGTATTTAATTCATGCGTAGTATCTTTTATAAAATTATCGAGTCTAGTTCGTTCATTTTTAATTGGTTGCATAAAGAGTTGCATCATATAATAACCAATAGCGCAAATAGCAATATAAAATACAATAAAACCAATGAAAATAGTAATGAGAACACTATTTATTTTGTCTCTAAATACTTCATTTATCATTACGACTGAATATACTCCTAAATGTCCTAATGCCGTTTTATTTACCACTATAATTAAATCATCTTGTAGATAACTTTTTTTATTAAGATTAATTTTAATGGGTGATTTTAAATCAGTAAAAATGATTTTATTTTCTTTATTATATATCGAAAGTCTTATTTTTCTATCTGTAATACATAAATCATTAAAATCAACTGATTTATTTTTCATAGCTGATGTTATAATTCTTGTTGATATTTTTACAGATAAAGTTTCTAGGTTCGATACCATAAGATTATAGATAGACTGGTACTGCATATTATAAATAAGTAATACTATTATACTTAGTAATACAAAAGTAGAAATATGATAAAAACTAACAAATCGTATTAAAATAGATTTTTCTTCAACTCTCAAATTTATATCCTAAACCTTTAGTAGTAACAATAATATTTTCATCAAAATTTTTTCGTAAATTCTTTATATATGTTCTAATAGTAGCATGACTAGGAGTGTTATCATATTCCCATATATTTGAAGTAAGTTCTTCAAATGATATTGTTCTATTTTTATTTTTAATAAAGTACTCAAAAATTTTAGATTCCTTTTGAGTAAGAGTTGTTTTTTTATCATTTTGTAAAATTGTACAATTAGTAAAATTATATTGATATTTATGATTGATATATATAGTATCTTGTATACCAATTTGCTTAGTAATTTTCAAATGATTAATTCTTATCTCTAACTCTTTTAATTCAAATGGTTTTTTTATATAATCATCACACCCAATATTAAAAGCTTTTTCTAATGAGTTGATATCGCTTAATGATGTGATAAAAATAGTTGGTACATTATTTTTATTTCCTCTTAATTCTTTAAGTAATTCAAATCCACTTAGAGATGGTATTCCTACATCTAGCAGTAATATATCAAATGAGTTTGCACATATTGTATCTAAAGCTTCAAGTCCATCATATTCACAAGTAACTGTATGTCCTATAGATACTAAAAACTCTTCGGTTAGCTCATTTAAAATAATATCATCTTCTAAAAGCAATATTTTCAAACTATAACCATCTTGTTTTCTAGTTCTTTTAATACTTTTTCAAAATCTTTTGCATAATCTTTATAAGATATTTTATTTTGTTTTAGAAATAAT
>CAWVZX010000183.1:0-1949 GCA_963934755.1 uncultured Arcobacteraceae bacterium
GTCTGAATTTAATACAAGCTTTTCAGATATCATAGTTTTTACAAGATGGCTTTTATATTTATTTTGATTGAGAACCCATCTTTTCCATACAGATTCCCAATCTGTATTTAAAGTTGATTTTGCTTGATAATATAATTTAAAATCTTCAAATACATCATCTATATTTTCTACAAATTTAGATTTCGCAAAGTGTTTCATCTCATAAGATAGAGAAAAATTATTTGGTATAATTGTAGACTCATTTACTTTTACTTTTTCATCGCCTATAGGTTTAAATTGTGTATGTGCATTAGTACCTAAAACTACATCATTTGATTTACCAGAGGATAAACCAAATGTGTTATTAAAAGTATGTACAATATTATTGTTATTTGATGTCTGATGTAAAGGTACTTTAATTTTTTCTTTTTTGAGTTTGATTGTGAGTAAAATATCTTCTACGATTGAATTATATTTGAGTATGAATTCTGTGTCATTTATAGTAAAATCCAATGAGTTAATCTCATTTGTAAACTTTTCAATGATATTAGATTTTAAATCTTCCATTTTTTTAGCAAGTAGCAATTATTTAAATAAATTTGTAGGGCTATTTTTTAGCTTTTGCATCTCTGCCCCTATATCATCTTGTCTCATAAAATGTTCACCAATTAAAAATGCATCAGCTCCCGCTTCACTTAACTCTTTAATAATATTTTGCTCAGACACACCACTTTCCGCTACTATTATTTTACCATTTGGTATCATAGGGATTAGCTTATGACATAGGGACATATCCATCTGAAATGTTTCTAGACTCCTATGATTTATACCTATAATATGAGCACCACATGCCATGGCTTTTTTCAAGTCTTCTATATCATGGATCTCTACTAAAACATCAAGTCCTACATGTAAAGCATAGTCGTATAGTTCTTGTAACTCTTTTTTAGTCAATGCTTTTGCAATAAGTAAAATAAAATCTGCTCCATATACTAAAGCTTCAACTATTTGATATTTATCAACTATAAAATCTTTTCTTAAAAGTGGGGTAGGTACATATCTTCTTACACTTGTAAGGTATTCTAAGTTACCCTGAAAAAAATGTGGTTCTGTTAGTATAGAAATTGCATTTGCTCCATTTGTACTATATGTTTGAGCAATAGATATAGGATCAAAATTTTCTCTTATCACACCTTTACTAGGACTTGCTTTTTTTACTTCTGCTATTATTCTAATTGGTTCTTCTTTAGTTGCTGTTAAAAACTTTTTAACATCCCTTGGTGGATACGGATTATGAGATAAGCTTCTTCCCATCATATCAAGTGTAATATCTAACTTTCTTTTTTCTAAATCATATTTCGTTTTTTCAATTATTTGGTCTAAAATCATTTACTTTTTACCCTTTTTACATTCTTGTATCATTGTCCAGTGGTTTTTTATCTCTAAATCGTCTAATCCTGTTATTCTAATAACTTTTGTCATAATAGTGAAAGCTTTATTGCAAAATCCAAGTTTATAATAACCCCATGCAAGAGAATCAAGATATGCAAGATTATTTGGAGAAGTTTTTAATGCACTTTTTATAAGATTCATACCCTTTTGAATGTTTATATTATAGTCAATAAGTAAATATCCATAATAGTTTTTGTAACTGGCATTATTTATACCGCTTGAAAGTGCCAATTCAAAATTCGCAATTACATGCTTCATTACTTCTCGTTTATCAAGAGCTAGTTCAAATTCATACATAGCAATTTTACCTAATAAATCAGCTTTTCTTGTTTTTCTATATAACTTCCTTGTCATATTTAGTGCTTTTTTCAATTGTCCATCTTGATAATAAAGGTTAATTAATTTTGTTTGATCTATTTTTGTTTCTTCAAGAAATTTTATAGCAGCTTTGATGTCTTTGTTCTCTAATAAATTTATAATTAAATTTTGGATTATAAGTGTTGATTTATCTAATGATG
>CAWVZX010000184.1:0-1924 GCA_963934755.1 uncultured Arcobacteraceae bacterium
AGTTTATCAAATATATTTAATTTTTAAGGTTTACACAGTTAGATTTACACTCTCAGATATATTCCTCTATATCTTTTCTTATTTGGGTTAAATCTTTATTTTTAATGGCTAAACATAGTTTTTTAAACAGAGCTATCCCTATAAGGTTTAATAATCTTCTAAAGTTATAGGTGAACATAATAAGTGCATTTTCACCTAATACCTTTTTCTTCGAACGAACTAAAAAATGATCCCAACCTAATGTTCTTTTAATTGTTCCAAATGGATGTTCAACTATAGAGCCTCTTTTTTTAACTATATCTTTTGCTTCTTTAGTGTTCATTTGAGTTGTATAATCATCAATAATACTTTCATGTTCCCATCTGTACATTTGTTTATAGTTAGTTTTATCAGAAAGACAAGATGATTTTAAAGGGCAAGCTTTACATAGTTTACTTGATAAGCGATATACATCAAGCATTCTGTTGCCTCGTTTATATTGAGTATGACAGTTATCTAGTATTTGATTATTTGGACAAATATAACAATCATTTTGATGATTGTATGTAAATTGATTCTTTGAAAATTTACCATCTTTAATTTTCTTTTTTGTTGCTGTATTACGAAGTGGTACTATAGTTTCAATACCATCATCAACACACTTTTTTATCTCTACACTTGAATAGTAACCTTTATCAGCAGTAAATATCATATTTTGAAATCTTTCTTTTTTATCTTTCAGATTCTCAATATCATCTTTTGAAATATTTAAATTTACTTCACTATTTTCTTTATCTGTAGTTTCTAATATAGTCATATAGTTTTTTATATCTTTATTAATTTTATAGATATCATTTTATACAGTCTTTTTCATTATTAGCGTATTTTTACTTGCATTTGCTCTTAAGTATGCTCCATCAACTGCAACTATCTCACCAGTTATTAGTTTAAGATGTTTTAATAATAAAGAAAAATCTTTAAATATTGTTTGTAAGGCTTTGGGGTTGTCTTTTCTAAAGTTTGCTATTGTTTTATATGATGGTACTAGACCTTGCGTTAACCACATAAGTTCAATATTTCTTTTTATCTCTTGTTCTAGTTTTCTACTACTTCTTATTTTATTTAAGTATCCATAGATATATATATTTTTAATAATAGTTTTGGATGAAATGCTAGTTGTCCATCGCAAATTAAACTTTTTTTAGTTTTTATATTTAATTCACTTATATTTAATACTTCAACATACTCTTTAATTGCTCTTGCTATATTATTATCATCAACTAATTCATCTAAAGTTGGTGGAAATATTAGTTGTTGATTTCTATCTAAACCTTCTTTATAAATACCCATAAACTACCTTTATATAGTCTATATTATACCATTTTGACGATTTTCAAATGGTTAAATTATGCTTGACTTTATGGTACTTTTGCTAGAATTATTTTATATTGATTGTGATTGAGTTCTTTCACAGTCTCGCAGGAAGAAAAATAAGTGTAAAGTGCGAAAATTTGAACTTTTATTGTATTATTTTAGATACAATAGTATTATGAAATTTGAATGGGATAAAAAGAAAGAAAAGATTAATATACAAAAGCATGGTGTTGCATTTGAACAAGCTTCCTATGTATTTGCAGACCAATTTGCTTTAAATCAATTTGATGACGAACACTCAGAAGATGAAGATAGATGGGTTTTATTGGGTAAGTCATTAAATGAAACTTTATTGTTAGTAGTACATACATTTAGAAATAATGATGGCATAGAATTTGTACGAATTATCAGTGCTAGAAAAGCAACAAAAAAAAAGAAACAAACATATCAGGAAAGGTGTCCAAAATGAAAAAAGAATATGATTTTAAAAATGCAGAGCAAGGTAAATTTTATAGACCAATTGAAGAACTTGATATACCAATATATTTAGATGATGAAGTTAAAAATTTCT
>CAWVZX010000185.1:0-1871 GCA_963934755.1 uncultured Arcobacteraceae bacterium
GTTTAGCATTTGGTTTCATTTTTAAAAATGTAAATCTTCTTCGTAAAGCTATATCTATAGTTGCAATTGATTTATCTGTACTATTCATAGTAGCTATGATATATAAATTTGATGGTATTTTAAACTTATCTTTGGAGTAAGGGAGAGTTACTTCATAACTATCTCTTTTATCTTCTTCTATTAAAGTGATAAGTTCACCAAAAATTTTAGAAATATTTCCTCTGTTTATTTCGTCTATTACTATGTAAAAGTTTTTTTGTTCTTCTTTTTTCAGCTCTATACTATTTATTTGTAAAGTTTTTTCATACTTTTCCAGTTTCTTATAAAGCATAAAATAATATCGAGCATTTCCATGAAAATTTCTTTTAGATTCAAATTTAGGTTTTACATCTTCATATGACCTAATATAACCAGTTTTATAATGTTCATAATCTCTTATTATCATATCTATTGTTAATCTTTGCGTATCATTTTTGATTGAGCCTCCAAGCAAAAAGGAACCTCTATCGCTTATTGAATCTATTAAAATTTTATCGCCTAAAGAAAAAGCTTCATTTTTATCTAAGCTATCTTGAACACTGTTAGTAAACTTCTTAATTAATTCAATAATATCAAGTGATTTACTATTTGTATTTAGTTTACTATGTTGTAAATTTTCTTCTGCATTATCAGAAATAACTTTAAATATTCCATCTTCCAATTCGATATTTCCACTTTCATTTGGTCTAAATCCTTCAATAAAATCTTCATAAGAATAACTCTGATGAAAAGTTACAAACTCTATTCTTTTATCATCTTTTATAGTTTGAAAAGTAGTATCATATTCATTTGTCACTTTGCCATTATCAGATATACTTTTAAAAATCTCTTGTTGAGATTCTTCTTTTTCTATCATAGAAATAAGTTTTTTGTAGTTATGTGTTTTTCCAACACCAGGTGCACCATATAGCATTATATTTTTGATATTTAATTTTTCACTTTTTTTTGTAGTCAAATATTCTATATATTTTTTCAATGAAGACTTTGGAAAACTATTTTTATCTAAATTGAATTTTTTTAATAGTTCATTGGTATCAAAAAAAGATATAATTTTTTGCACTTCTTGAATATTATTTGTGTTAAATATATTTTCTGTATATAAATTTTCTTCACTTAATTTATCTGTTGTATATTCTCCTATGAACAATGGGTAATTACTTATGACACTAGCAGAATAACCTTGATTTCTCAACCAACTTATAAAATCTTTTTTATTACTCATTGCATTTTTCCAATCTTTTTTTAATTTCTTCAATATACTCATCATAACCACCACTAAAATTCAAATCAATACTTTTCATTTTTAACTCCACTTTATTTTTATTGTTACCAAGTATTATCTCATCCTCTATAACATCTAAATGCTTTGGATATAAAAGCATTGTAGTATCTATATTTTCATAGTTATTTGCATATACATACATTTGGTATCTATCATCTCTTTTTGCTATTTCATTATTTTTTATTTTTTTATATTTACAATCTATGATTAAACTCTTACTATGAACTATAATATCAGGTTTTAAATATAGCTCTCCAAATTTTTTAGTTCCTTTTGGTATATCTACATCATCATATACTTCATATATAATTTTCCCTATAAACTTTTCAAATAGCGTATTCATATCAAATAAAAAGGCAAACGACTTTTTGTCTTTTGCAAATAGTGGTATAGATTTATTTAGAAGTAACATAGCAAATTCAAAACTATTTTTAAATCTATTGTTCAGTCTATGAAAATGTAGATCAGTTTTTTCTATATCAAACTGTCTATATGTTACTTCATTTAAGACCAATTCACATTGTTTTAAAAGTTTTTTATTTTTTGTATA
>CAWVZX010000186.1:0-1864 GCA_963934755.1 uncultured Arcobacteraceae bacterium
TGGAGCATATGATGAAAAAGTATAAACAATTGACCTTATCTTTAAGGTATCAAATATTTGCTTACAAACAAGATATTATTCTGTAATCTATAAACCATTCCTTTAATTGTTGATAATACTGCTTTAGTTATGGGGTTTATTGGATTATATTAGATAAGGAGTAAGTACTCCTCCCATATACCTACTTAATAGCTACAAATCCTTTATATAAAGGCTTTTTGGTTACTTCACTTTATATAAGGTAACAAATAGGGTAACAAAATGTAATTTTATAACGGTTTTTTACTAAGTTCTTCTATGTATTGATTTAATATATTTTCGTTAATACTTTCTATTTGTGATTTATCATAAATAGTTAGTAGATATACAGTATCATCTATTTTTAGATAATAATAGATTCTATAACCTGCTCGTTTACCTTTGTTTTTATTGCTATTTGATAATCTTACTTTATAAAGATTATTTTTTATACTCGCAGCTTCTTGATGGATAGTATTAAAATTTAAAACAAAGTTACTTAAATCTTCTTTTATTAGATTGTATTTCTTTGATAGTTTTTTAACTTCTTTATCAAATCTTTGTACGGTTTCAAAGTTCACTAAATAAATCTGTTATAGGTCTTGTTTTACCTGCTTTTACTTCTTTGAGTCCTATACTAATATCATTTACTATTTTATGCTCTTTGTGATAAATAGCTTTATTCATCATTTTTTTGAGTTCGCCTTGTATATCTATGCCACTTTTGAGCATATCTTGATAAACACTATCTTCTAATTCAACTTTAATAGTTTGCATAAATATCCTTTTTTGATTATATTGTATCATATTAGACTATCAAAGTAAATATTTATTGGTATAGTTTCAATTTCATTAAGTTTATTAACTAAAATCCTTATAGCTCTATTAAATATAAAAAAGTTAAGCTTATTTTAGAATACTTTAGTTAGTGTGTGGATTCAGGCTCTAAACCTCTCCTATAGTCTTCTTAGGCTTCATAAGTACCTTTTTTATTAACCTATTTATTAACCTCTTATATGGTTAATTTTCATTGTATGAAAATAGTACTGGAAGTATGAAGTTCTTTTGTGTATTTTACTATTCTATTGTAGTGAATTATTTAGGATTGTTTCGATGGTCTTATATCTTTGTTTAAAATCAATTCTAATCTTTTACAACTTACTACATTCTATTAAATGATTTCTTAATTTATCTTTTTTAGTATCTATGACTAATTCATTCTCATAATAAAAACATTTTTCGTAATTATGCTCTCTATTAGATAGTTTTTTATAATAAGCTTTTGGAACTGCGATTTTATTTTTTCCTATTCTTTGTGGTATATCACTATAAATCACACCGATTAAAACATCTAAACTTCCTAACTTTGAAGCTACTTGTCTTTCCAATTTTTCAGCCTTAATCCATGTATAACGATTCACCTTAGGACTTTGTGGAATTACATTAGCCATTGAGTAAGTTTTACTTAATATTTTAATATCATAATCAAAACTTGCATCATTTGCTAAATGTCCTCTATCATATCCACTTTTTTTATAGTCTTTTGATTTACTACGATATTTAATAGGTATATTTTTTCATTGTAAAACTTAGGTCTTTTTTTAATATTCTCGTTATTAACTAATGCACCATCTAAAGTATAAGATACAAATAATGCACCTTTATAGTTATAGTCATAACAAATTTTATAAACTTGTTTATCTATTATTTGATCGCAGTTTTTAAAGTGTTCATTTGCTTCTAGGAACGATATATATAAAAATAACAATAAGGCTATTTTCATAATATTTATTATTTACCAGTCTAATTTTTTCTTTAATGCTTCATTCTCATTATTGTACATCAT
>CAWVZX010000187.1:0-1850 GCA_963934755.1 uncultured Arcobacteraceae bacterium
TAAATGACAGAACTTTTTTAATAAAGATCTTTTTGGAGGCGGATTAATACCTCTCTCTATTTTTCGCCATAAGTTCTTATCAACGCTTAATAATTTACATAGCTTAGATGTATTAAATACCATTGGAAAGAAAAAAAATAAAAATATAAAGTTTGCTTTAGATGAGTTTCAAGATATACTTAAAATAACCTCAAAAGATATACTTGATAAATCAAGATCGGTGATGCAGCATCACAATAATATCACATATATATTTTTAGGTAGTATTGAAACTATTATGACCAAAATATTTGAACATAAATCTTCACCTTTTTTTCACTTTGCAACTATCGTAGAACTACCACCACTTGATGTGGATGAACTGTATAACTACAGTATAAAAATTTTTGAAAAAAAGGGTATAAAATGTGATGATTTAAAATACCTTTTAGAATATCTTTGTGGTCACCCTGACTATTCTTTACAGGTATTACAAAAACTTTATTTTGTGTCTCTTGCAAATGATATTAAAGTACTCTCAAATCAAAACTTGCACGATACACTTGTAGAAGTAATAGTTTCAAATAAAGCATATATAGAGGAGCTTATATCAAAAGCAAAACAAAAAAAACATAGTCTTGATGTACTTTATTCAATAGCAAATGAAAGAAAAACACAACTTGATAGTAAAACTTTATATAATGTACATAGTTCCCTAGAGGATATGGGACTTATAAAAAAAATAGCTGTTGGGAGATATATTATAAATGATATGTTTCTTAAAATATACTTACAACAAAAAGATGAAGAGATTATTTTAATTGATTATTTACAAGAAAAATAGAAAGGTATCATTAACTATGTCAATGTTTCAAAAGTCAGTATAAAAAGTTTTAGTCAAGATGAAAGTTTAGTAGCTATAAGATGGGCAGAGTTTCAAAAATATATAGGAAAAATGGATTTCATCAGAAATGTTAAAGAATAAAAATATCAAGATGGATTTTTAAAAGATATATTTAAGAACTGTTTAGGATATACTCTTGATAGTACAGACCCCTCAAACTTCAATCTTTAAAGAGAATTCAAAAATGAAACAGATGGGAAAAAAGCTGATGGGGTTATGTATGTAGATAACAAAGTAGTTGGCATTGTAGAGCTAAAAGCACAAGATACTAAAAACTTGTGAAAGTATAAAAAATGATATTGCTTTAAAAATCAAAGAAAAAACAACGAACTTCGAAGCAACTATTTCAAAAGAACTCTACAAAGATTTTAGTATATTTAGAAATCATTTATATGAAAACTTAGTGAAAAATAATGATGCCATAGAAAAATCAATACTTCTACGCCTCACACAAAAACTATGTGATAGAATTATCTTTATACTATTTGCAGAAGATAGAGGACTCTTACATTCAAATACAATCAAAGAGATAATAGCAGAGTTTAATGATCAAAAGTTTACAGACTACAAACTCTTTGATATTTATAAGTTCTATTTCAATGCGAAAATGAAGGCAATAGTAAACTGGATATTCCAAAATACAACGGTGGATTATTTGCTTCTGATACTCAAATTGACAGTCTGATAATCGATAATGAAATATTGGATATAGAAGCTCAAAAGTTAAGTGATTATGATTTTGAGAGTGAAATAGGTGTAAATATATTAGAACATATTTTTGAACAGAGTTTAACAGACTTAGAAGAGATACAGTCAAATATAGACAATACCCAGTTCGATAAAAGCAAATCTAAAAGAAAAAAAGATGGTGTGTTTTATACCCCTGAATATATCACAAAATATATAGTAGACTGGAATGACCCCAATAAACTAGACACTTTCTAATGCAGTTAATACCTAAACTTAT
>CAWVZX010000188.1:0-1812 GCA_963934755.1 uncultured Arcobacteraceae bacterium
AATGAATCCGTTCTTATTTTAACTAATTGAACGATAATGTATTATACGAAGGAAAGCAATGAAAATAGCAGTAATACAAGGACCAAACCTAAATATGTTAGGAATTAGAGAACAAAATATTTATGGACCAATGACTCTTGATCAAATACATGATCAAATGAAAAGTAGTGCAGAACAAAATAATATTGAGCTAGAATTTTTTCAATCAAATCTTGAAGGTGAAATAGTTGATAAGATTCAAGAATGTTTAGGTATAGCTGATGCAATCATTATAAATCCTGCTGCTTATTCTCATACAAGTATTGCTATAGCTGATGCTCTAAGCGCGGTATCTTTGCCAGTAGTTGAAGTACATATTTCTAATATTTACAAAAGAGAAGAGTTTAGACAAAAATCAATTACGGCAGCTTCTAGCTTAGGTGTGATTACTGGATTTGGTCCTTTTGGTTATCATATGGGATTAATATCTTTAATGCAAATTCTAAATGAAATGAAAGCTACAAAAGCTACAGCTCCAGAAAAAGTAGACTAATAAATTATGAAAAACTATATACTTCAAAATGAAAATGCTGTTTATTTTGAGTGCGGATATAGCTGTGATAATGTAATATTTATAAGTATCGCTAGTGATAACTATTTTATTACTGATGCTAGGTACGAAGTAGAAGCTACCCTTATGGCTAAAAACTGTCAAGTAATTATTACAAGTGACCTTATCCACAAAACAAAAGAAATCCTCACGAAAAATAAAATAAAAAAGATATCATTTGATCCTAAAGATTTTAATCTTTTTACTTATGAAAAGTTAAAAAACAATATGGATATTAAATTTATTCAAAAAGCAAATTTCTCACAATTGAAAAGAATCATTAAAACGGACGAAGAGGTTAAACAAATTGAAATGGCGATGAAGCTTGGGCGTAAAGGCTTTAAACGATTTAGTGATTATTTGCAAAATTTCGGTATTGGGAAAAGTGAAAAGTATCTTTTTTTTAAAGCCAAAGAGTTTATGAGTAACCAGGGAGAACTTGATTTGAGTTTCGAGCCAATAGTCGCCATAAATGAAAATAGTGCAAAACCTCATGCCTTAGCAACTTCTAAACTTTTAGCTGAAAATGATTTTATCTTGGTTGATGCAGGTGTAAAATATGAAAGATATTGTAGTGATAGAACATGCTGTACAAGTATTCATAATAACTTGACTTTTAAAAGAGAACAAAAATTCAAATCGAAATTAGAACAAAAAATATATGATATTGTTTTGAAGTCTCAACAAACAGCAATTTCTAAAGCTAGAGCTGGTATGAAAGCTAGTCAAATAGATACATTCTCCCGTGATGTTATAGAGAAATCTGGTTATGGAAAATATTTTATTCATAGTACAGGTCATGGTGTAGGACTCGATATTCACGAGTATCCAAATATAAATAGTAGAAGCGATGTAATTTTAGAGGACAATATGGTCTTTACCGTTGAACCTGGGATTTATTTAAATGATAAACTGGGGGTAAGAATAGAAGATACTGTTGTTTTAAAAAATGGAAAAGCTGTAATACTTTAATGAGATAGATTTATTCTATACTTCGCTTTGTAATGTAACAGATTTCAGTTTTAATATATTTTTTATCAAAACTAATACTTTTGTTATTAATATATAGCTATAATGTTCCTATAAATGAATGATGTCAAGGAATAGAGTATGCAAAAAATTAAAAAGGATTTAGAATCTTCAACAATTAAAGAAAATAAGAAAAGCTCATTGCTAGATGATATCATTGAAGCAACAAATACTTTTCCTAATGATGAAGGTTA
>CAWVZX010000189.1:0-1806 GCA_963934755.1 uncultured Arcobacteraceae bacterium
ACTTCCACCCAAAGATATATTTCTTGAGTTTTTTGTATTGGATAGGTTTGAGCTTGTGAGGGTTTTTGTATCTATATTTAGGCTATCTTCTTGTGTAGAAGAAATGAGTGCACCTTTTAAGTTTGTGTTATTTTCTACATCTATATCTATACTCCCAGCACTTAAAGAGGACAGTACTGTAGTTTTTTCTTTTGATTTGGACATCGATGCACTGGCACTTCCACTTGAGCTTATGTTAGCAGAACCTGAAGAGCTTCTTTTGGTATCTTGTAGTGATTGTATATCTAAAGAACCTCCTACATTTAAAGCTAGTGAATCTTGTGCATTTATATTTGCTCCTAGTATATTTGTATCTTCACTTGAGCTTATATTTAGATTATTGAAGTTTAGCTTTGCATTATTGTTTGTGATACTTTGTGAGTTTGATTGTGAGCCACTTATACTTCCTTCTACATTATCTACACCAGCTGTGGTTATAGTAGCTGTTACTTCTATAGATTTAGAATCACTTTGAGTATTTGATGTATCTTGTGAAGCTTGGATGTTTACTTCTTTTGCATTTATATCGCCTGTATTAGCATTTATAGTAGAGCCTTGTATACTAGCTTTGTTATTGGCTTTTAGTGTAAAGTTATTTGTATTTATATTTGATGCCACACTTGAAGTTGTGCTTGAGCTTGTTTGTTCTTTATTGAGTGTACCTTGAAGTTCTAAGCCTGCTGAAAAACCATAACTACCTGATGCGTTTGCTGCTTTTGCTGTTTGTGTTATAAGAGCTGTTGTTTTAGAAGCTAAGCTAGCTGTTGCTCCCCCTAGAGCTGCTATATAAAATGCTTCATCTGTTTTCAAATCAGATATGAGTTCTTTAAACTCATCTATATCACTTTGTTCTATTCCTATTTTATTATTTTTAAAGTCTTTTTCTAGTGAGCTTAGTTTTGTTTTTTGAGTTTGTACATCTTTTTTATATTGACTATATTTGTCTTTTGTGTCTTTGAGTGAGTCTTTTGCTTTTTTTACTGCTTGGGTAGCTTTTGCTACTTCTACATATTCATTTTTTACTACAACTTTAAGTTCGCCTTTTATGCTTTCTTTTGAAGTACTTGTGTTTGTAGTATCTTTAGCTTCTTGTATATTTACAGTATTACCTGCTTCTAAATTAACTGCATTATTTGCTTGTATATTAGAAGATACTATAGCTATATCATTAGATGCTAGTATAGTGAGTTTTTCACCTGCATTAATAGTACTTTGGTTTACTTTTGTTTGTGTTGTTATAGCTGTTGTTTTTAAAAGTTCGGCTGTTAATGATGCACCATCTTTATTCAAATTAGCACCTAGTTCCATACTGCTATGTGATTCTTCATTTATGTGCTTATTGTTTGTATTAAGAATATTTACATTTGTACTAGCTAGTGTTATATCTTCTTCTGCATTCATATCTATATTTTGTAAAGTGATATCTTCTTTTGCTTGGATATTTAAAGATGACCCTGAGCTTACTAAGCTTCCTTGCGAGATATAATCCTCTGCACTCAAACTATCTTCTGTTTTTTTAAATAAACTCACACCATCTTTTGAGATTTTGAAACTAAAACCTTTTTTTTCTTTTTTTTCTTTATGTATTGTTATATCATCCAATGCTACAACATTAACACTCCCCTCGCTACTAGTAGCACTGACTCCAGCATCTGCTTCTAAAGTACTAGATACTATATTTATATCTTTATTTGTATTAAGTGTTATAGCTCCTTTTGCATTAAGGCTTGCATCTTTATTTTTTAAAGTATAGTCTGTAGTAGTTGT
>CAWVZX010000190.1:0-1801 GCA_963934755.1 uncultured Arcobacteraceae bacterium
CGAAATGAATAATAGATAGGTTATGTATTTTAATATAGTAATCTTTTTCATTTTTGATTCCTTGAACATCAAATTTATTTCAGTATACAATAAATTATATAAATTAGAAACAAGTTTAGAAATTTAGGCTAAAATAAAAGCTCTAAATTAGAAAACTCCTCACGGATTATTTAAGGGTAGTGAAATAATAGCTTCAGGCAAAAATCGCTATGATTTTTATAACTTAAAAATTCCCATGCATATTTAAACCTTAATAATAATAGTTTAAATATCTAAATAAAGTGATAACTCATCTGCTAACATGAAATCTTTTGCGTAAACTCTCTTATTTTCTATTTTAACTTTCTCTGAATCATTTAATATAACTAATTTTTCTTGAACTTTTTTATCAAAAAGATTCATATCAATTCCAACAACACTTCTAAAACCAAGTAAAACTTTTTCTATTAAAACATCGTCTTTGCTTAATGTTTCTATATCTTCATATTCTAAAGGGTTTAAAATATATTTTTTTACATCTTTTTGAGAATAATATCGCTTATTTTCAAGACAGCCAACAGCACCACTTCCCACACCTAAATATTCTTTATACTGCCAATATCCAAGGTTATGTTTACTTCTTGCTTTATCATTTAATGCAAAGTTTGATATCTCGTATTGTTCAAATCCTAAAACATTGAATTCATCGAATAACCATCTGGCTAATTTTTCATCTTCTAATTGTACATTCTTCTTATTAAAAAATTTTGTACCTTTTTCAAGAGTAAGGCTATATGCACTTATGTGATTTATAGGGAGTTTCTTTATTATGTTTATATCATTCTCTAATAATTTTTTAGTATCAAGTTGCGTATCATAAATAATATCACAATTAATATTTTCAAAACCTGCATTTTTAGCATTATTTATTGCTTCTATTGCTTCCTTACTACTGTGGTTTCTACCTAAAAAATTTAGTTTTTCATCATCGAAACTTTGAACACCAAAGCTAATCCTATTGATACCTATTTTGGAGATGTCTTCAAGCCATTCTTTATTCGCAGAATTTGGATTAGCTTCTATTGTTATTTCGCACTTTTCTATTAAATATGGATGAACTAGAGCTAATAACTTTTTGTATTCTTTCGCTTCTATTGTACTAGGAGTACCTCCTCCTATAAATATTGTTTCGACTTTCTTATCATATTGTTCTAGTTCATTCTTTAATTGTACAGATAAAGCTTTCATGTAATCTTCTCGTAAACTATGTAAACTTGTATAAGAATTAAAAGCACAATAAAAACATTTACTATCGCAAAAGGGAATATGTATATATAAAAGCATTGCTATCCTTATTTTATAATATTTTTTCATATAATATCAATATTTTCTTTATATTAAATATGAAAATAAATCTTATTATAGTTATTGAATAATTTTTTATATTCAATAGCACTAATCAATATAAAATAAAAGCATTTGTAAAGCATTATTTTGATATTATTCATTTAATAATACACCATCAAAAGGCAAAATTTTATGAAAGATAAAACAAAAAACTATAGACCAAATGTAGCAGCAATAGTTTTATCTTCATCATATCCATATAAATGCGAAATCTTTATTGCATCAAGAATTGATATAGAGAATGCTTGGCAATTTCCTCAAGGGGGAATTGATGAAGGGGAAACACCTAATCAAGCCTTATTTAGAGAGCTCAAAGAAGAAATAGGAACTAATAAAGTTGATATAATAGCAGAATTCCCAGAATGGGTAAGCTATGATTTTCCACCATTAGTTGCTTCAAAAATGGTACCTTATG
>CAWVZX010000191.1:0-1774 GCA_963934755.1 uncultured Arcobacteraceae bacterium
CCATCAAGACAACTATTGCCACTTTCTAAGCTCTCTGGACTTGGGTCATAATACAAATATTTATTTGGTATCATCTTCCAGAGTGTTAAGAAGTATTTTTTATATTTTTTCGTCAATTCTTCATTTTTTACTATGATAGTATTTTCATCATTTTTACTATTACCTGCTTTTGTTAAATTCATACTCCCACTTATGAAATATTTATCATCTATGATTATTGACTTAGCATGCATTTTCCCACCGAAGTTCTCTACTTTTACATGAATGCCATTTTTTCGTAAATATTTGTGAGTACTATATCTATTTCTAGCTGCACTTGCATCTAGTATGATTTTAATCTCTACACCTCTGTTGTGTGCAATGATAAGTTCTTTTGCTAAATCTTTGCGAGTTAGATAAAAAATGGGAATATAGATATATTCTTTTGCCTTATGTATTAATTCTTTTATTCCATTTCTATATGTATTTGATTTTGGAGAAAAGTATATAGAAATAATAGAATCATCTGTTTGTATATTCTTATAACTTTTTATAGACTTGTGAATACCAAACTTTTTATCATAAAACATCTCTTTAAATTCATCGAGAAATATATTGGCAATAGTAACATCTTCTATTACCATAGAGTTATTTGCATTGTATCCACCTGTACCAGTATCAGATATATTTGATGATCCACTCCATACTATTCTTTTATCAAATATGAAAAACTTATTGTGCATGATATAACTTTTATGGTCACTTGCTATGTCAAAGTGTTTATATAAAAGATGAGTATCGCTATAATAATTTTTACCATGACTATCACTATCTACTACAGCCTTTATTTTTACACCTCTATTTTGTGCATCTATTAAAGCTTGTAAAATATCATCTTGACCACGAAATCCATATATAGCAAAACTTATTTCTTTTTTACTATTGTTTATAAGGTTAATAAGTTCATTTCCAAAAGAGGTATTGCTATTCTTTGAGGATAAAGAAGATGGTATATGAAGATATAGCTTTTCATTTGAGTATAGGCTTGAAAATAGTAGAATAGTAAGTAATATAATTCTTTGTATCATTGGTTAGATTTGTTTATTTTTTGTTTTAATAAATCCTACAATTAACATTAAGAAAAAAAATGGAATAAACAACCATCCCCACCAACCAGAAAGATTTATATCATGTAGTCTTCTTACACAGAGTGCAATAGTAGGTATCAGAATGACAAGTGCAAAAATACTATCTAGTACAGTGTGTTCACCACTTGAAGTATAATAACCAAGTGATATACTCACCCCTGCCAATATTAATTTGATAAAAAAGTTTATCACTATAAAAGCCCAAAACTCACCTCTTGTTGCACTACCTTCAAATTTCGCATAATTTAACCAAGTGTTAAAATATATCATTATCGTTTCCTTTGTGTTTGATAGTGATATTGTAAAGAAAAAGATGGACAGATAATGACTCTATAAAATATTATTGTTTAGTTTAAATAGATCGTGACTTTTACTGTTTTACAACAAAACCATCGCCATATTCTGCACGTGTTATAATGATTGCTGGATTCATTTGTGCATATTCATGTGCTAATTGAGCAGTGTTAAATAAATTTGGTTCGTTATTGATATATTCAAAAGATTCTACAAAATTATCAAATATAAAAAGAAAATCTTTATTAAAATCTATCGTAACACGATTATTTTTTATAAATTCTCCAAACAATAAAGAGTAAGCTAGTTTTTCTTTTATCGTTTCATTAATAATTTTACTTATATATCTAGAA
>CAWVZX010000192.1:0-1759 GCA_963934755.1 uncultured Arcobacteraceae bacterium
ATAATTTCGTTATGCGACACTTAAAAACTTGATATTATCGTTCATTACACTTGTTCTTCTTCCTGTGTTTTGTTATCTATAATCATTTGGTTCAGGATAGTATATATTGATATTTGCTAAAAAATTAGATAAAGAATTAAAAAGATATATAATATTTTCATTAAGTTCGTTTTTTATATGGCAATTCTCAAATTCATATTCCATAAATCTTGACATATACATTTTTTGTCCATTGGGAATTTCTTTGGGTAATGTTGTAAACTGATTATTGTATGTTAAAATACCATCTTCTATACTTAATATTGAATTATGTCTATATTCATATTCTATGTTATTTAGTGTATATGCTTCATCTATTTTACCTAGTACAATTTTACTATTAAATGATTCTATTTTATCACATATTAAGAATGAAAATAAAGTATCATGAGGATCTTTTGATTCAAAACTTTGTTTTGAATCATCGTTGATACAAAAAATACTACTTAATTGCTTTATCTTTTTATTGTTAGCAAGTTTAATTAATGCATCTGTTAAACCTTTTATAGTTAATGTTGATTTAATTTCTCCTATACTAACAACAGTTTCAACTGGGAAAAACCTTGTATTCGAATTGTCCTCAATGAGTGGTGTGTTATCATAATCATAAATTAATATATCACATTGTGTTGATACTCCATCATTTGAATTAATTAAAAATCCAGAGTTTACCTTTTATTTTAATACATAACGGCACGAGCTAAGCGACACTTGTTTTCATGCACAAAGCTTTGCTTTGTAGCGATGGGAACAAAAGTGTTCGTTTCGGCAATTTTTTAGACCACAACTGCGGAGCAGGTGTAGGATTAACTACTTATTGATAGACATTATAGCAATATAACACTTATGCTCAAAGTCTTCCAAACAAAAAGCAATTTCATCATAATATATTACTATATATAAACTCTTATATGTTAAAATTCATTTATGAAAATATTTGAATACAAACGACACTAAGGCACTTTTTGACACTTGAAATAAAACTTCAAAATCTTCCTTCATCTCCTGGTATATATCAATACTTTGATAAAAATGGAAAGCTTTTATATGTAGGAAAAGCGAAGGTTCTTAAAAATCGTGTGAAAAGTTACTTTAAATTCACCCCTGATTTACAACCATCACCTAAACTTTCCAGTAGAATTTTTAAGATGATTAGTGAAGTTGATAACATGAACTATATCGTCGTAGATACAGAAAATGATGCGCTTATTTTAGAAAATTCACTAATCAAACAACTGAAACCAAAATACAATATTTTGTTACGAGATGATAAAACATATCCATATATTTATA
Source organism: uncultured Arcobacteraceae bacterium (assembly GCA_963934755.1). Taxonomy (GTDB): domain Bacteria; phylum Campylobacterota; class Campylobacteria; order Campylobacterales; family Arcobacteraceae; genus JAIOSF01. The sequence goes on from CAWVZX010000192.1 coordinate 1,333, forward strand.
TGGATGCAAGTGAAGATTTTCCTAGACTTGACATCACGCGAAGAGTCATAAAAAGTAAAAGCATAAAATACTTTGGACCTTTTAGTACTGGCTCTAAAGACTTGCTTGATAGTATTTATGAGATAGTTCCACTTGTGCAGAAGAAGTCCTGTATCAAGGGTGGTAAAGCTTGTATGTTCTATCAAATAGATAAGTGTTTAGCACCTTGTGAAGGAAAAATCAGTAAAGAAGAATATAAAAAACTTATCGATGAAGCCCTTTATTATCTTACGAACAAATCAAAAATCATTGAAAAACTTATAGTAAAGATGGAAGCTTATAGTAAACAGTTTAGATTCGAAGATGCCATGAAGATGAGAGATAGAATCCAAACTATATCAAAATCTCAAATCAAATCAAATCTTGATTTTGCACGAGATGAAGACCT
>CAWVZX010000193.1:0-1749 GCA_963934755.1 uncultured Arcobacteraceae bacterium
AAAAGCCTAATAAACTTTTTTAAGTTCGCTAGCAAATTGTTTTTGATAAGTTGAGCCTACATATTTTAAACTATTACGGATTTGATGAACTATACAGAGATGTACTTCAGTTTTTGGGAATACTGCATTTATAGCTTCAGGAAAGCCTTTTAGTCCATCTATGAGACCACTGCACAGTAAAATACAAAGAATAACACCTATAAACAAAGTATATAAGCCATTTAACACCAATATTTAGCTAGAATATACCTACAATTAAAGGTAACAAAATGGCATTTAAAGATACAAACAATACATTTTCAGATATATCAGTAACATCAAGACTAGAAAGAGTTAACTCTTTTTTAAAACAAATAGATTCAATAATAGATTTTGAAAAGTTAAGACCCATACTTAAGAAGAATGGTATAGGTACTAAAAATATAGTAGGTGTAAAAGCATATGACAATGTACTAATGTTTAAAGTACTACTTTTACAAAAATATTATAATCTAAGTGATAAAGCAGTTGAAGAAGCACTATGTGTAAATCTATTGTTTATGAGGTTTGTAGGTATTAGCTTGGAGCATAGTGTTCCTGATGATACTACTATTTGTAGATTTAGAAATTCACTACTAAAAAATAAACTTTATGATAAATTATTTGATCATGTAAATGCACAACTAGAGAATAAAAACCTAATAGCTAAAAATGGTAAATCAGTATTAGTAGATGCAACATTAATAAAAAGTGAAAATACTCAAATAAAGAATAAGACCAAAGAAAAGAAGATAAGCCTAAAGTTCAAACTCATAATGATAAGCTAGATGTTCTTCTAGATGAAGAACTAAATTCTAGAAAACCTTCTAAAAAGAAAATCAAATCTCTTTTAAAAGCTAAAGAATACAATTCAAGAACTTTAAAGAATAAAGAGATAGACGATGAACAAAAAATAGATACAACAAAAATAAAAACATCACAAGATATAATTGAAAATAAGGAAGATTCTTATAATCATGCAATAAAAATAGATACAGAAGTAAGAACAAGATTTCATGCTTCTAAAAAAGCTTACACTCAAGGCTATAAAGTACATATAGCAGTTGATGAATCAACAGGTGTTATTTTAAAGTCATTAACTACATTTAGCAATACAGCAGATATAGATACAATTAAACCATTTATAAAAGCTATTAAAAATATAAAATCATTTTATGCAGATAAAGCATATAAATCTAAAGATATAGATCAATACCTAGAACTAAATAATATTGGAAATATGATCTGCTTAAAAGAAAAACAAAATATGACAGATGAACAAATTAAAAACCAAAGATTAGAAGAAAAAAATAAACATAAGATTAGAGCAAAGGTTGAACATAGATTTGCTCATATGAAATATCATACAACAAGATATATAGGTTTAGTGCGAAATAATATGAACTTTACTATTACTTGTTTAGCCTCTAACTTAAAACTACTGGCTCACCAACAAATGAAACGCATAAAAGTACAAAATAGCTGATAGTAAGAGAATATATAGGATAGATATAGAGGAAATACTATCAAATTATCATAGGAATGATTGATTTTTTAGTAGAAATATTATTCTTAGTTGGATATTTAGAGGAAATTGATGAGAGTGTAAATCTAACTGTGTAAACCCACCAGTTTCTTTTTAATTACTTCTCATATTTTGCCATAATCTCCTTAAAGAATATACTAAGTTGAGGATAAATTTCAAACCAATTTCTAATACTAGAAGTATTC
>CAWVZX010000194.1:0-1740 GCA_963934755.1 uncultured Arcobacteraceae bacterium
TGGTGCAAGGCCCAAATACTTATACTGCTTAATACCCTTATTCTTCATAAACTTATGCACATCTTCTGATTTAACGATTTTACTATTTAGTGCTTCAAATGTACTCTCATTTTGTTTTGTTATTTTTTCTTGCATACTTCTTTTTTGTAATCTATTGGGCGATGTATCTGTAAATTCATGATATAGATATGTAAACCCTATTACTAAAATTGAAATATAAAATACAGCATAAAATACTAAATATTTTTTACCTTTCTTAACAACTTTAGAACTTCCTAAATCACTTAATAAGTTATCAACTTTATTACTTTTTATTTCTTCACTCATTTTGTATACCTTTCAAGTCTAAATATATAGATAGTTATAGTATATTAATGAAAAATATATAAATTACTTTATAAAATACATATTTTCAATTAATCTTCTTGCTATCTCTTCATTTTCAAGCTTTTCATCTATCATTGGATCTTCTTTATCCATACCATATATTTCAATAAGTGGCAAAGTTAAAATAGTTTGATATATAAACATTTTTACCTCAAAATATGAATGCACAATATTCTCATAAGCACTTTCTTTCATTAAACTATAATATGCTTTAACAAATGCTTTCTTAATTACTTTCTTAGATGGAAAATTATGAAGCCATTGATTAAATTCTTTAATCTCATCATCCGACATTCCTACTCTTATTTTTAGTATACTATTAAATTTTTTCATTATTGTATCTCCTTATTTTCTTTGATTTTATTGATTGTATTGTCGCATATCCTAAAATAAATTTTATTATGAGCTAAAACTGCTTTTTGGATAATATCTCTTTCTGATAGTTTACACAATACTATATATGTGTATGGTACTGATTGTTCTACTGATAAATACTCAACAACATTATTGGTTGTAAGATGGTAGAAATCTTTGTTATCAATTTTAATCGATTGTTTTATTTGTTGAATACTATATATGGCATATAGTGTATTGTGATGTTTATTTGGAAGATTTAAACTTCTAAAATCATCTTCTGTATAGGCTACTGGAATTTTATTTGGTATATTATTTATGCTATCTAAATATTTCTCATACTCATATTCATCTTCTTTGGATACAAATTTAAGATTATGATTATATTTCTTTTTTAAAGAGATACATTTGGGAGCATCTAAAATTGGTGTACTGTGAATATTATCTACCTTAGTTGAAATTACATTAATTTGAGTTTGCATATTATCTAACAAACCGATCATTACATTAGTTTGCTTTTCTTGTCGTTCTAACATCTTATGTAATATTGGAACTAAAGTTATATTTGTATCGACTTGTTGTAATTGTTTTTCAGCTTCAATAAAATATTTTCTAACTTCTTTACCTTTTTCTGTACGACTTGCGATTGATATATGTTTTGCTGTGTCTAGGGTTATGATGTAGTCTATTGGTAATTGTCTATATTTAAACTCCGATATTTCGGCTCTCCTTTTAGGGCGAACGGTTATATAATCTATGTTCTCCTCTAATCCCAGACTTTTAATTTGTGTTTTTATCCAGTTACTAAAATCCTTTTTAATCTCAAGACTTTGCCATAATTCTCTTCCATCAACAGAATTAATATCTGCATTGCCTATTACTCTTTGTTCTATTTTAATCATATCCATTAATTTTTCCTTTGTATTAGTACTTTCCATTTTATATCTCTAAATAATATTACTATCATATTACTATTACTATCATATTACTATTGAAATA
>CAWVZX010000195.1:0-1686 GCA_963934755.1 uncultured Arcobacteraceae bacterium
TTTGTGAAATAGCAAAAGAAAGAATCAGAAGAGCAGGAGATAAAATATTAGCAGATAATCCTGATAAAGATTTATCTGATTTAGATATAGGTTTTAAAGTATTAAAACTTGATAGTTCTAATATTAAAGAGTGGGATAGTGACTTTGATAATTTAGCAGAAAACTTACTTGATAGTGTAGATAATATTAAATCTGATAGAACAAGTGAAGATTTACTTTATGAGATACTTTTAAAATATGGACTTGATTTAACGATAAGCATTGAAGAGAAGATTATAAGTGATAAAAAAGTATTTGTTATAGGATTTGGTGCATTGGTTGTTTGTCTTGATGATGAGGTAACAATAGAGGTAGTTGAGAAAATAGCAGAATTAAAAGAAGAGTTAGAAAGCGAAACAATGAGAGTTGTATTTAAAGATAGTAGTTTTGCTAGTGCAGTTGTTAAGACTAATGCAATTGAAGTATTGAAACAGTTTGGTATAGATGAAGTAGTGAGTGTGTAGAAAGTGTTAAACTATATTCATTATAAAAGAAAATATTCAGGATATATATATTATAATTCATTCAATAACACTCTTCAAGCCTCTTTGCAATGCTCACCCCGAGGAGTTACTTTTTGAACACTTCATTAAAACAATCATTTAACAAACCATTTTTAAACCTTGATGAACAAATAGAACAATTAAAATCGCGTGGAATGAAATTTCATGATGAAGAAAATGCAAAACATTATCTTGGCAATTTGAACTATTATAGACTTGGTGGTTATTGGCTTTTATTTAAAGAAAATCATGCTACCCACAGTTTTAAAAAAGAAACATTTTTTGAGGATGTTTTAAATTTATATATTTTCGATAGAGAACTTAGACTTTTAATTCTTGATGCAATTGAAAGAATTGAAGTATCTATTAGAAGTAAACTTGCTTATTATTTAGCAAATTCATTTGGTTCTCATGCTCATTTGAAACCTGAAATATTTTTATCTCCATTAAAATATGCAAGAACTCTTACTAAACTAAAATCTGAAATAGACAGAAATAGACATGAAGTTTTTTTAAAACACCACTTAACTAAATATAATGAAAAATTACCACCTATTTGGGTTTGTGTCGAAGTTATGACAATGGGACAAATATCAAATTGGTATAGTAATATTCAAGAAAGACAATATCGTCAAGAGATATCAAGATATTATGGTTTAGATGAAAAAATTCTTTGTTCTTTTCTTCATCATTTAACAACAGTAAGAAATGCTTCTGCTCACCACTCAAGAATATGGAATAAAAAATTTACTATTGATTTTACTTTACCAAATAATCCAAAAGAACTAGGCAATAAATTCAATAGCTCACGTAAAAAATATATTTATAATACACTTGTCATGTGTGAATACCTGATGAATATAATTAGTGAAAAAAGTCATTGGAAACAAAGACTTGATGATTTAATAAAAAAACATAAGATACATACAAAGAGAATGGGATATAAATAATGAAAATACAATTTGAAAGTGATTTAAACTATCAAAACAATGCTATAAATTCAATTGTAAATATATTTGAAGGTCAAGAGATATGTCAAAGTAATTTTTCAGTATCAAGAATGACTGATAATATTTTACATAGTACTGATAATGAATTGGGTATAGGAAATAGACTTGAATTACTTCCTGATGAACTGCTTCAT
>CAWVZX010000196.1:0-1685 GCA_963934755.1 uncultured Arcobacteraceae bacterium
CCTTTGATAAGTTCTCTTTTTGCAGCAAGTGCAATAATATCACTAGCAATAGCAAAAAGTCTATCTTTTACTTTTCCTTTTAATTTAGCAAAGCTTCCACGTCCTAGTTTGTCTAAAGTAGCAATACTCCCACTGTCTGCTAAATATCTATCAATCATACCTATATTTTCTACAGGAATTAAAAGTCTATCTTCCCCAGCATACTGAACGATTACGAAATCTCTTTTAGCACCCATTACTGCTACAGGTTCGATTCCCTTAAACTGACCTATTCCATGTACCTCATGTACTACATAATCATTTTTTTGCAACTCATCCAAAACTATTTTTGGTCGTTTCTTTCTTTTCTTTTTGATTTGTTTATTTAATGAGATGATAACTTCATCATCACTCACAAGATTCAGAACTTGATAATCATATTTATATGTAATATTTTCATCATTTAAATCCAAGTCATAAGCCCTAGCTTTTCCTTCAGTTGAAGAAATGATTGTGACTTTTTTCTCACTATGAAAGTGTAAAAACTCTTTTATATTTGCTACATCTATTTGTTTATAAGTATTATCTTCAAGTATAGGAGTAGTAGCTAAAAGTTCCTCTTTTGGTATTCTTTTTTCATCAAAAATATACACTTCATCTATCTCATCGAGTGCCTCTTTTGTGATACTACTTTTTAATTCTCGTGTATAGTAAGAAGCATCATCATCTAAAAACCAAAATCCTAGTGAGTGTATGTCTTTTTCAAATACATCGATATTACTTTGTTCTATTTTTTCATTGATTACTTCTAATTTTTGTTCATCAAATGCTAAAAATGAAGCACTTATAGTAAACTCTTCTAGTTCATCTTTAAATGATTTTTGATTTTCTACATCAAACTTTCTTATACCCTCAACTTCATTATCAAATAATGAAATTCTATATCCATATTCATCATTTGGTGGAAATATATCGATGATATCCCCTCGCACAGAAACCTCCCCCTGTTCTGTTACTATATCAACGAAATAGTAACCCCAGTTATAAAGCGTATTTTTTAACTCTTTTATATTTATAGTACTAGCAAACTCAATTGTTAGAGTATCAAAACAGTCAGCATTTGGAAGTGCATAAGTTATGGTACGTATTGGTGATATGAGAAGTTTATTTTGTTTTTTATACTGATGAAAAGTCTCAAGAGTTGAAGTCATCTCTTTTATCTCCTGCGAAAACGATAGTAAATCATCTCCATAATTTGCTCGTAAATCACTTAGTACAAAAGCTGTTAATCCTAAATAACTAGCACAATCTCGTGCTACCATAGCTTGCTTTTCGTCTGCTACTATCAGAAGTTTTGTATCTTTGTTTTGTTTTATGTAGTTAAATATTTTATTCATTTATATAATTTCTTCTTTAGAGGTATATTCTTTTTTTGCAAGTTTAATTATATCATTTACTGACATTTCATCACTATAAAAGTATTCTTCCAAAAGTGGTTTTATTTTATATTCTTTTATAAATATCAAATCTTCTTCATTTTCAATTTTCATAAAATAACTGTGTCCTAATTGATAATCTTCACCTAAACTACTCTTTATAATATATTGGTTTAATTCTTGCATTAATTGTCTTGCATTATCATATTCTACAAGTTTAGCATTTGGTTTCATTTTTAAAAATGTAAATCTTCTTCGTAAAGCTATATC
>CAWVZX010000197.1:0-1669 GCA_963934755.1 uncultured Arcobacteraceae bacterium
TGTAGTAACTAACTTTTTATGCCAATCATGGTATGGTTTAAGTAAATCTAAATTTTGCTGATTAACCCTTGCTGTTGTTAAGCTCCATGGCTGATGTGTTATATTTCCCATAAAACTAAATCCTAAGTATTTGTTAGCAAAAAAGTATCGCTTGGTCGACCAAGAAGCAAAGCTGCCTTCTTCATATGTTTTAAAATCATCATCAATAGTATAATCACACTTGAAAATATGTTTGCTATTGTGAAAAGTTTCTACTGAGTGTTTTACTATTTTATAGTTTCTATATCTATAAGGCAAGCCATAAAAAACTCTTGCACCAAAAAATGAAACCAAAGAGTCCACGTCTAAACTTAAAAATAAAACTCCAGGTTTATTTTTATATGTGATGTAAGTTCTTACATTAAGCTCGTTGTATTTTTTAAACCATACAAAATCTTTTGTTGATTTATGACGAACATTAGTCATCTGCATACTAACTAAGCCAATGTAATATTTTCCTTCAAAACTATCAAGTTCACAATCTTTTGGTAGATATTTATCTAAAAAACTTTTATCTTTAATCTCAAAGTGTTGAAAAAGTAGATTTTTCCATGTTTGTTTCCAGCCTTTTTCCATAAAATATCCTTATATTTATCTATCTTTGCACTTTAAGTGTGAATCCTAATTTTTTTGCTTTCTATTTGCTTTATTTTTCATTTTATGTTCTTCTAAATTATCATGAGATTCTTTTCTACAATTCTTCAAATCAGTTTTTTCTGTTGCACTCTCAACACACTTTTTTGTATTAGTAAGTATCAAAATTCTTTTATCAATATTACTAATGATTTTTGATTTATGATCCTCAATATTTCCTTCGGCTAGTAATCCAATCCCTAACCCTAGATATATAACAGTTATTATTTTAAATTTGAATAATTTGATTTTAATCTCCTAAACTTTTAATTTAATTAAGGAATTATAACATAAATAAAAATTAGTTTCAAATATCTTAACTTGATATTCTTTATTAGCTACTACTGCAGCATGATAAAAAACCTTTTTGCTCCATTTTATATTTTATGTTATTCGGATTCTTTTGAAGAATAAATATAAAACTGTATAATAATTGTAAGCTTTAATAGTGCACTTACAGTACCCATTAATATTAATGGCCACCCATTTGTAATGCCTATAACTAAACCAAATAATATATTCATTATATCTTTTGCAAAAAAAACTACATTCATTTTTAATGATAATGCCCCAGTACAATGCTGTTTATAGATTGTTAGGATTTGTGAAATACCACCTAGTAGCACAATAATAGTGGAACTTATGATAATAATAAGTGAAGTATTTTTACCTATAATCATACTTTCTTCACGAAAGAATAGTACAATAAAAGATAATATCATTGCAATCATAGAAATGATAAATGGTAATTTATCAGGAAAAGAAAGCCTATCTTTATATAATTGAAATAAAATATATAATGTTATTATTGCTGCTAATAATCTTGTCCAGAAAATAAAGTAATCAATATTGTCTAAAAAAATTGAATAAAGGAAAAATGAATAAAATGCGATAAAACTGCTAAAAAAGCTATTAACAGAAATAGATTGTGTAGCATATCCTTTTTTTTCTAAGCCAAGAGCATATTTTCCTTGACGTTTTTTTATTTTTTTTATTT
>CAWVZX010000198.1:0-1623 GCA_963934755.1 uncultured Arcobacteraceae bacterium
TAATGGAAGTATCTCAATCAAGATATGAAAATGCATTAAGATTTAAGAATGGATTTGAGTTTAGTAAGAACTTAGTAGAATCATCTTATAATGCTAATACAAAGTATTACAAAGATACATTCGAAGAAGAATTTGTACCACAATCGGTACAAGCTGATAGAAAAGCATTAGCTGGACATCAGGGTAAAGTAAAGATTTGGAAGAAAAACATATCTAATAACTTCAGCTTAAGACCAGCTGGAGCATAACAATAATAGCCCTCTAGGAAACTAGGGGGTTTTTTTTATACTCATAGGAGGTAAACAATGACTAGTGAAAAGTATATGGAAACAATAAAAAAAGCTACTGAGTATGCAATAGAAAAAGAAAGTAAAAACATTAAACCGAATGAAAAAGTAAAAGTATCAATAACTGTAACTGAAGAAGGTATAATAGTTAATGCAAAAAAGGTAAAAAAATGACTCATATTTGTGCAACAATATTAATATTATGTAATACATTTACTATATATTTTAATGATAAAAGAGATTATTTTGTTCAAGATATAACAGAATGTGCAATCGCCTATAACACAAGTTATACCGAACCATCTCTTAGAATACCGATCAAGCTCGTAACTGCTATCGCAGCTCTTGAGAGTGGATGGGGGACTAGCAGATTTGCTAGGGAGGGAAATAATTACTTTGGTATGCAATCTTCTTCAGAAGATGTTGATAAATATATTGTGCCATTAAATAACCACAAACTGAAGATAAAGAAATATTATAATACTTGTGAAAGTGTTAATGATTTTATGGACATTATGTCGCAGTCAAGATTATATAAGAGATTTCAAAAAGAACTTATAAATCAATGGATTAGTGATGAAATATCCTATATAAAATTAGTATATACTATGCCAAGATACAGTAGAGATACTGAATGGGAAGTAAAAGTATTAAGTATAATAAATCAAATGGAGGATTAATGATTAATTATTTAACATTCATAGATGAATTAAAAGAACTAAAACCAGTAGTAGTATCTTTAGATGATACAGTAGAAGATACTGATACAAAAATAAATAAATTAATTAAAAAATACGAAACAATAATAACCGAACATGAAAAGGAGGAAAACAATGAGCCATCAAGGACATGATATTCTATCTGAAAAATATTATCAGGAATATTTAGATGAAGGATATACACCAGCTCAAGCTGAAAAATTAACTAAAGAAAGATTGGAGAATGAATCATGATAACTAAAGCATTTAGAGGTACTGCATATGCAAGTAGTTTTATATTTAAAAGTTCTGCGTATAGATTTGCAAAAAAAAGAGGTGTATGGTTCTATAGACTTCTTTTATCACAGCAATTTGCTGATGTAATAAATGATATTTATGACATGAATATCTTAGAAAAAAAGTTAAGCAAAAATAATTGGCAAAGCAATCATAAGAAAAAAGTATTTACAGTAGATGAAAAAGGTAACATTTATGATGATACTACTGGAGAAATATTTGGTGCTATGAACTATAGTATAGGTAACAAATTTGATCTAGATATAAAAGAAGAATCAATAATTATGCCTGATGAATCAAAATCATGACATATTTAACTATTATTGTAATAATATTAGTAG